>NZ_RZSF01000108.1:0-18948 GCF_004023325.1 Mesorhizobium sp. M1A.F.Ca.ET.072.01.1.1
TCCATAAGACGAACCATTTCCGCCAGAAACGAATCCTTCGCGGCGGCTGTCGCCTCAATCGTCAGCGGGCCGGTAAGATTGAGCACGCCGGCCTGAACTGCTTCGCCCGGCGCCACGTTTTTCGGCGTGCTTTCGCCTGAGGCCAGCGAGCAGTCGAGATCCGACGTTCCCTGGATGATCTTGCCGTCGACGGGGATCCTCTCACCGGCTGCGATCAACAACCGCATGCCTGGTTCGATCTCGCCGACCGGCAAATAGTCGCGCGCGCCGTCGCTGCGCAGCACCATGGCGCCATGTGCGGCCAACTGGGACAGGCCTTTCACAGCGGTCCGGGCACGTTCGCGCATCACGTGATCCAACGTGCGGCCGATCAACAGGAAGAACAGCAGCGATACCGACGCGTCAAAATAGGCGTGATCGCCATGGTTGATCGTCTCGTAGAGGCTCATGGCGTAGGCGAGCGAAACACCGACCGCGATCGGCACGTCCATATTCATGCGGCCATGGCGCAAAGCATTCCAGGCCGAACGGAAGAAGATGCCGCCGGCGAAGGCGAGGGCAGGAATGGCGATCAGCGCCGAGACCCAGTGAAACAGGTCGCGGGTAGCACCTTCGGCGCCGGACCAGACCGAGACCGAAAGCAGCATGATGTTGCCCGCCGCAAAGCCGGCAACCGCGACCGCGCGGATCAAATCCGATAACGTCCTGTCCTTGTCGCCGACCTCGGAAGGGAAGAGATGCGCCTGGTAGCCTAGCCGCCCAAGCGCGACGACGAACGGTGGGACCTCGTCACCACGCCACCGGACAGAGACCCGTTTCGTCGACAGGTTGACGCGGGCGCTCTCGACGCGATCGAGCTTTCCCAGCGCCGTCTCGATCGTCTGGATGCAGCCTGCGCAATGAACCGTCGGTACTGAAAGATCGGTCTGGTGAAGATCATCGCCAAGCGATCGGCTCGCCAGCCTGATCTCCTGGCTGGACGGCAGGACCGATCCGGTGTTGACCAGATCAAGCGCCATTTCGGCGCCCGGTGCACAACAACTCATTGCAGCGCTCCATTGGAAATCATGATCCGGCGGACGTCGCGATACGGTTTGTCCAGACCGGCGTCGGCGTCGACTTCGACAATCCAGACGCCGTCCTTCGGCATGTGCTGGGCTGCGAATTCCTGGCCCGAGGCGGGTGCGAGGGTGACCGACTTGTCCTCCTTCTCGTACGCGGGATGGCGAAACAGCACCTTGACGCCGTGCAAGGGAACCGGCTTGCCGGCGACGTCGGCGAGGCCATAGCGAACTTCGCCCCATGCGATGGTCAGCTTGCCGGTCCAGCCAAGTGCTGCCTGCGCCCGTCCTTCCTCGGCCTTCTTGTTGAATTGCTGGCTCGCCACATAGGTGTTTTCGACGACGAGGCCAGTCCAGCTTGTGCTGGCGAGCGTTGCCATGGTCAGATTGACTGCGATGACCACGCCGAAAAAGGCCAGGATGATGACCAGCATGTGCCTGCCGGTGAATTCACGAGGCTTTTGTACATTGGCAGTCATCTGAGGGGCTCCGGCGCGTTGAAGGTGGCGGTGTACTCGTTCGACTCAAAGCTGGCTCTGTCCTCGACGCGGAACTTGAAGGTCTGTGCCGGAGCGCGGATCTGGTCCGCCGGCTGGCGAACGAAGACCCTCAGCATTTTCAGGCGGTCGGGTTCGACCGGAATGGCGAAGGAACGGCCTGCGGGGATGTCGTCGCCGACGACGACCATGTCAGCGCCTTCAAGGCCCTGCATGGTTACGACGATCGTCCTCGGCTCGGGGATCATGTTGAGCAGCTTGACGGTATAGCCATTGCGGATGGATCCGTCGGTCAGCGTGACGAACTGGGGATTGCGATCATGCAATACGTTCAGTTCGAGCCGATCGCGCGTCAGCAGCGAATAGAGCAGGCCGAGGCCGATCAGCGACCACAAGCCCATGTAGACGTAGGTGCGCGGCCGAAAGATCTTGCGGATGTGAAAATGCGCCACCTTGTCGGAGAACAGGCCATCAGCGGTCCTGATCAGCGATGGATTGACTGAGCTGGACCCGCCTGCAGTCGCCAGCATCATGTTGGCGTTGTAGTCGGAGAGCGTCGCATAGGCGATCAGCCCACGCTCCTTGCCGAGCTTGTCCATGACGCCGTCACAGGCGTCGATGCAGAGCGCGCAAGTGATGCATTCGAGCTGCTGGCCGTCGCGAATGTCTATCCCCATCGGGCAGACCGCGACACAGGCATTGCAGTCGACGCAGTCGCCCACGGGCTGGCCTGCGGCCAGCACCTTCTTGGCGTGGCGCGAACGCGGTTCGCCGCGCCAGTCATTGTAGGTGACAGTGAGGGAATTTTCATCGAGCATGGCCGCCTGGATGCGGGGCCACGGGCACATATAGGTGCAGACCTGTTCGCGCATCAGACCGCCGAACGTGTAGGTGGTAGCCGTCAGGACGGCGACAGTGATGTAGGCGACGGGCGCCGCAGTGCCGGTGAAGAGCTCGCCGAGCAGCGTCGGTGCATCGGCAAAGTAGAAGATCCAGGCGCCGCCAGTCGCCGCCCCTATGACCAGCCAGATGGTGTGCTTGGACACACGCAGCATGAGCTTGCGCGCGGTCCAGGGACCTGCGTCAAGTTTCATGCGGGCGTTGCGGTCCCCCTCGATCGCACGTTCGACGACGAGGAACAGATCGACCCACACCGTCTGAGGGCATGCATAGCCGCACCAGGCACGGCCGACAGTCGAGGTGATCAGGAAAAGACCGACGCCCGCCATGACCAGGAGGCCGGCCACATAGAAGAATTCCTGGGGCCATATCTCGATGAAGAAGAAGTAGAAGCGCCGGTTCGCGAGATCGAGCAGGACTGCCTGGTCCGGGGCAAATGGACCGCGAGCCCAAGGCAGCCACGCAGCCAGGTAGTAGATGCCAAGTGTGATCGTCATCACCAGCCATTTGAAGCGACGAAAGTTGCCCGAGGCGCGCTTCGGAAAGATCTTTTGACGCGCGGCATAAAGCGGCTTGCGGGTTTTGGCGGAATTGACAGTTTCTGTTTCGAGCCGTGTCAACTGCGTCTTATCACGCATGTGCAACTCCACTTTCCCAGCCAATGTCAGGGGCACCTGTCGTAAAGCCTCGCGGTAGGATAGCCTTGCCGGGTTGTGCAGATCGCATTAGGGATGGTGTCGAGGCCCGGCTCACGCCGGGCCTCGTCCGCTTGGCAGGGGGGACCGAAGAATAGGACTTCCATTCCTATTCTCCGCCGCCAAGCGAATGGACATAAACTGCAAGTTCCTTGACCTTGATCTCGCCGAGACGGCCAACCCAGGCCGGCATGACGCCCTGTTTTGGCGCACGGACCTGTGCGGCGATGGCTGTCTCACCGGATCCATAGAGCCAGATCGCATCGGTCAGGTCGGGGGCGCCGAATTCCCTGTTGCCTTTTGCATTGTCGCCGTGACAGGCGACGCAGTTCTCGGCAAAGACCTTGGCGCCGGGTTGGATCAGACTTGCATCGCGGACCTTGCCGGAAAGGCTGGCCACGTAGGCGCTGACTTGTGCGATCTGGTCGGCGGTAATGATGTCGCCGAAGGCCGGCATTTCCGACAGGCGCGTGTCCGGATCGGATGCGAAGCGGATGCCGTGCGTAATCGTCTGCTGGATCTGCTCGGCCTTGCCGCCCCATAGCCAGTCGTCGTCGTTGAGATTGGGAAAGCCCTTGGAACCTTGGGCGCCGGAGCCGTGACATTGTACGCAATTGACCTTGAAAGCGGCGCCACCGGCGGCGATTGCGAATTCGCGCAGGCCGTCGTCCGCGGAGATCTCCGAGACGCTCTTGGACTCCACCGCCGAGATATATTTGCCCTTGGCGGCCTCAGCCGCAGTCAGCTCGTTCCTGACCTCGTTGCGGCTGGAATAGCCGAGCACACCCTTCGTCGCCGAGTGCAACAGAGGCCATGCTGGATAGGCGATGGTGTAGCCTATCGCCCAGACAATGGTGACGTAAAAGGTGATAACCCACCATCTGGGAAGCGGGTTGTTCAGCTCCCGGATGCCATCCCATTCGTGGCCGGTGGTCGAGACGCCAGAGATTTCATCGATATGCTCGTCGCTCATGATCACTCGTCCTCGAGCGGAATGCGGGCCGCTTCGTCGGCCAGCCTTCGGCTGCCGGGGCGTAGGGCAAAGGCGATGCACCCCACGAAGAACAGCGCCATCGCAACCAGGCCCCAGCTGTCGGCAAACGCCCGCATCAAATTGTAGGTCATCAGCGTTCTCCTCAGCGGTAGCCGGCGGCTTCGTCGTAATTTTTGAAGTCGACCAGTGTGCCAAGCATCTGCAGGTAGGCGAGCAGGGCATCCATTTCGGTGACCTGTTGCGGGTTGCCGTCGAAGTCGCCGATCTTGGCTTTTGGGTAACGCGCCTCAAGGCCTGATGTGTCGGCATTGGGATCGGCCTGCGCCGCCAGATCCGCATTGGCGTGGACGATCATGTCATCGGTGTAAGGGACGGCTACAAGCCTGTTGGCGACCAGATGCGTTGAGAAATCCTTCACGTCGATCGGCGTGTCTTTCAGGAACCCATAGCTCGGCATGATCGATTCCGGCACCACCGAGCGCGGGTCGGTAAGATGCGCGACATGCCATGCATTCGAGTAGCGGTCGCCAACTCTGGCGAGATCCGGCCCGGTGCGCTTCGATCCCCACTGGAAGGGGTGATCGTACATGGACTCGGCAGCTAGGCTGTAGTGGCCATAGCGCTCAACTTCGTCGCGGAACGGCCTGATCATCTGGCTATGACAGAGGTAGCAGCCCTCGCGCATATAGATGTTGCGCCCGACAAGTTCGAGCGGCGAATAGGGGCGCATGCCTTCCACCTTCTCGATCGTATTGTCGAGATAGAAGAGAGGCGCGATCTCGACGATGCCGCCGACCGTCACCACGAGCAGCGAGCCAACGAGAAGAAGCGTGGCGTTCTTCTCGATGATTGCGTGTTTGTCCATCAAGCCCATTACCTGGCTCCTGATCGCGCAGGTCGGATGGCGACGGGGCTCGGCATCGGCTCCTCCTCGCGCTGGTGGCCGAGGATGGTCCTGGTGATGTTCCAGGCCATGATCAGCGCGCCGGAGAGGTACATGGCCCCACCGATGGCGCGCATGACATAGTAGGGGTGCATGGCGGCGACGGTCTCGGCGAAGGAGTAGACCAGGAAGCCCTGCTCGTCGTATTCGCGCCACATCAGGCCCTGCATGACGCCGGATACCCACATCACCGCGGCGTAGACAACGATACCAAGTGTCGCCAGCCAGAAATGCCAGGTGACCAGCCGCAACGAGTAGAGCCGTTGCCGGTTCCAGAGCTTCGGCACCATGTAGTAGATTGCGCCGAACGAGATCATGCCAACCCAGCCGAGCGCGCCCGAATGGACGTGGCCGATCGTCCAGTCGGTATAATGCGACAGCGAATTGACCGCCCGGATCGCCATGATGGGGCCTTCGAAGGTCGACATGCCATAGAAGGCGACGGCCATCACCATCATGCGTATGATCGGATCGGTGCGCAGCTTGTCCCAGGCGCCGGACAGCGTCATCAGGCCGTTGATCATGCCGCCCCAGGACGGCATCCACAGCATGATCGAGAACACCATGCCGAGCGTCTGCGCCCAATCGGGCAAGGCGGTGTAGTGCAGGTGATGCGGCCCGGCCCAGATGTAGAGAAAGATGATCGCCCAGAAATGGACGATCGACAGCCGGTACGAATAGACTGGCCGGTTCGCCTGCTTGGGCACGAAATAATACATCATGCCGAGGAAGCCGGCGGTGAGAAAGAAGCCGACCGCGTTGTGGCCGTACCACCATTGCGTCAAGGCGTCCTGGACCCCTGAAAAGGCGGAGTAGCTCTTGGAGCCCAGGAACGAGACTGGTATGGACAGGTTGTTGACCACATGCAGCATCGCGATGGTGACGATGAACGACAGGTAGAACCAGTTGGCCACGTAGATATGCGGTTCCTTGCGCTTCAGGATCGTGCCAAGGAACAGAATGAGGTAGGCGACCCAGACGATGGTCAGCCAGACATCCACATACCATTCGGGTTCGGCGTACTCGCGGCCCTCGGTGATGCCGAGCAGGTAGCCGGTCGCGGCCATGACGATGAACAGCTGGTAGCCCCAGAAGACGAACCAGGCCAGATCACGGCCGAAGAGGCGGGCGCGGCAGGTGCGCTGCACGACATACAGAGACGTGCAAAGCAGCGCGTTGCCGCCGAAGGCGAAGACGACACCGGATGTGTGCAACGGCCGCAAACGACCGAAATTGAACCAGGGCTGGATGTTGAGATCGGGGTAGGCGAGCTGCAGCGCGATCACCACGCCGACCAGCATGCCGACGACACCCCAGAACACGGTGGCGATCGCGCCGTAGCGGATCGGACCATCCATGTAAGCGGATGGGTCAATCGGAGCTGCTGGCTTGAACTCCGTGTTGCGCAACAGGATCGCAGTGAAACCAGCCACTGCGAAGAACAACACCCACATGTGTCGGCGGAAAGGTTCATCCACGCCGAAGCCGGCGGCCACCAGGGCCGCAAAAGCGAACACGCTTAGAAGGACGATCTCTGTGCCGAATTTCATTGCAGATCCCGATCTCGAATCTGGTGGATGCCAAATCCGCAGCGCACTAATCGCGCAGCCGCCGCCCCCTCGCCCTGATCTATGTCAGGCCGCAAGATTTTGTGTCGGCGGCGCAATCAGCAGGTGGCGAATGAACGAGGAACGCAGCGCGGGCTCACCCCCCTCATGGAAGGCGTTCCCTGGGTTGGGCGGGCGCAGACGCGATCGCTGAGGCGAAAGCTGAGGCCCTGCGCGCGTTGGATGCTATTGCCGATGCCCTGCCAAACGTTGTTCGGATCCCATTGGAAACGAACGCGATCGTTCCGCCGAGCCGTGGCAGATTAAGGACCATGCTTCGCCGGTATGTGCCGAAACACACCTGGCGATTGGTCACGTTCCTATCAAAGCCCGAAAGCTGTTTGTCTCGACCGTGACGCCGCTTCGTCGAAGGCGCGGCAACATCGCATTAAAAGGCAAACACGGCCCGCCCCGGAGTCATGCGACATGGCCTCGCCGCTTAGGGCCGCTCGCGTCCGCCGCCACAGCGCTTCTCCAGACGGCTTATGCTGTCCACCGTCACATGGCGTGCGTTCTCAATCCGAATCACCCCGTCAGCCCGCAATCGCGTCAGTTGGCGGCTCACGGTCTCGTTGGTGATTCCAAGGAAATCAGACATTTCGACACGCGTCAGCGGCAGATCGAAGGACGCCGACCCGGAAGCCGCATCGAGACTGGAATCGATATTCCGGGCCATCATGAGGAGAAAAGTCGCTACCTTTTCCGGAGCTGTCTTGCGCCCCAGCGTCACCATCCACTCGCGCGCCTCATCGAGTTCATTCAGCGTCTGTTTGAGCAGGCGATGCTCGAATTCCCGTGACGCCTTCATCATCCGTTCGACGGCCGCTCGCGGAAACGAACACAGCGTGACTGCTGTTGCCGCTTCCGCATTGATCGAGCTTTCCACCTTGAAAGGACGTCCCAGAAAATCCGGTGCAAACTGGAGACCGACGATCTGCTGGCGCCCATCCGACAGGCTCTTTGATAGCTTTACAACGCCTGAAAGCACGTTGGAGTAGCTGTCGACGTTCTGTGCCTCGCCGGTCAACTCCATTCCTGACTCGATCCGGCGACGCGAGCAAGTCTTGGCGAGCCCAACCAAATTGTCTGGATCGAGCGCACCGCAGACACCGCGACGCCGTGCCTCGCAAGGGAAGCAAAGAACAGGAATGCCGGAACTATGAATGTCTTGCCGAAAGGTCATGCGTTCGCCTTACCCGATCCTAACTGCCGGCAGGATACCCATCCAGGGTAGAGAAATCCTGCGGCGGTTTGTCCATGAGCGCGGCTGATCGAGATCAGGGTCTGCTTCAGCGATGCGTGCAGTGTTCCGGCGGGCAACACGGTGAACGCGAGATGCAATCGGAAATAGCTGTCAAACTCAGCGAGAACGTCCCACGCTACACCAGCTATCCGACGGCGCCGCATTTCCATTCGGGGATCGATGCTGCCATTTACCGTGGCTGGTTGGAGACGCTGGAAAGCGGCGACGAAATCTCGCTGTACCTGCACATTCCTTACTGCGACAAGCTCTGCTGGTTCTGCGCCTGCCACACCAAGCAGACGCACCAATATGAGCCGGTGGCCGCTTATCTGCGCTCGCTGAATGCCGAAATCGTCACGATTGCCGGTCTGCTGAGCGGCAAGGCACATGTCCGTGCAATCCACTTCGGTGGCGGTTCGCCAACTATTCTGAGGCCCGATGATATGGTTGCTCTTGGAGCGGCCTTGCGGGACAGCTTCGACTTTCTCCCGGATGCTACGGTCAGCATCGAAATCGAAACCAACGACATGGACAAGGCGCGCCTTGATGCACTTGCTCAAATCGGCGTAACCCGGGCGAGCCTCGGCGTGCAGGATTTCGATCCGCAAGTGCAAAAAGCAATTAATCGTGAGCAGAGTTTTTTGCAGACCAAGGCAGTCGTCGACGGGGTTCGTTCGCGGGGCGTCGAATCGGTCAATCTGGACCTGCTCTACGGGCTCCCGAATCAGACACGCGAGACGATCTGTTCCACGGTGGCGCAGGCACTGACCTTGGAGCCAGACCGGATGGCCCTGTTCGGCTACGCACATGTGCCCTGGTTCAAGAAGCATCAGACGATGATCGACGAGGCATGGCTGCCGAGTCCCACTGAGCGTTTCGCCCAATCTCAACTCGCGGCGCGGGCAATTGTCGCCAAGGGATATGAGGCAATAGGACTCGATCATTTCGCGAAGCCCGACGATGCGCTGGCCATAGCGGCCCGCGCAGGGGTTTTGCATCGCAATTTTCAGGGCTACACTGAGGATCGCTGCCCGACACTGATCGGACTTGGCCCTTCGTCCATCGGTCGTTTTCGCCAAGGCTACGTGCAAAACATGGCTTCGACTGCCGGGTACGGGCGCATGGTTGCGGATGGCGGGTTGGCTGCCGTCCGCGGCGTTGCCCTTTCCGACGACGATCGCGTCCGTGGCTGGATCATCGAGCGGCTGATGTGTGATTTTGCCTTCTCGGCAGTCGATCTGGTGGAGCGGTTCGGCAAAGCCGGCGAGCAGCTCCTTCATCGCTCGAGGTCCATCGCACTCCACGATCCTGCCCGAGCGCTTGAATTCGATGGTGACAGTTTCCTCGTACGGACTGAAAGTCGCCCCTTCATTCGAACCATCGCGGCCAAGTTCGATACATATTTCAAAGGGGGAACGGCGAGGCACTCGGTGGCGGTCTGAGCAAAGCACAGTGCGCTCGCCGTTTGGTCGATCGGCGAACCAGCTGCGTTCGTTTTGACCGCTCATAGGCGACTACCGCATCAAATCGAAAATGCAAACTTAGGCTGTTGCGCGGTATCTCCTTCCACATCCTCTCTTGCGCATACCTACATTCCAAGGGGTTTGATCCTATGCTTCGCGAGGAGCAGGTAGGTCGCGACAGCTAGGCAATGTTCCAGCTGCCCTAGCGGAGGAGTCACGATTTTCCGGCAAGCTCCGTCGGCAGACGTTCTTTTCTGGCCCTGGCAAAGGCTCGGTCGCCTTCCAGAAACGCCGCCAGCATGAAAGGGATGAGTTCTGCCACGGTTTCAGACTGACCATAGGTCTGACGGTAAAGTGCAGCATACTCCTTGAGTGTTTGGCTCAGCTCCGCGCTGACGGTAATGGTGATCTTCGAAGCTGTTCGGTCCGGAAGTTTTCCAAGTTTCAGGTCAGCCATGATAACTCCTGCTCAACTGGCGTATGGCCGCAGCACGATGTCCTTGTGCACGATGACGCGCAGTGGCCAACCTGGGCGGACGACGATGGTGGGCTGGATATTGAGGTTTTTTTCGGTGATGCGCTGGCCGGCTCGACTGGCGTTCTGCTGGGCTGATTCCCGGATCGCCTTGACCAGATCGCTCTCGTTTTCGCCGAGGCTGAATTCTGTGCCGACACCGAGCAATGTGGCAAGCGCCACTCCCTTGATCATCTGCCAAGTGTGGAAATCGACTTTGTCTTCCAGCCCTGCGTAGCCGGCGGTGTCGCTCGCGGGCAGATTGTCGATTTCGGCCGACGAGCCGTCGGGCAGCAGAATGCGCTGCCAGACCAGCAGCGCTCGCTTTTGCCCGAACGCGACGACGCTGTCGTAGACGCCGATAAGACGTGAGCCCTGCGGAATCAGCAATATGTTGCCCGTGACCGTGTCGTGCACATTTTCGGTGACTTGCGCGACGACAAGGCCCGGCAAATCGGAATTGATGCCGGTGATCAGGCTGGCGGCAATCACGCTGCCAGCCATCAGTTGATATGGCGAGATCGGCGTCTGAAGCGCATGCGGATTGTAGATCCCGCCAGTGCTCCGCTGGCTGAGAAAATCAAGCTTTCGCTGCTGATTGTTCTGGTCGCCTTCCGCCGCCGCCACCGAGGCTGACGCGCGTCCTGCTTCGGATTGGGGAAGCGCCTCAAATGGATGCTGAGCAGTTTGCACGCTCTCTCCGACATCTGTCTGTTGAGCTCGA
Organism: Mesorhizobium sp. M1A.F.Ca.ET.072.01.1.1; assembly: GCF_004023325.1. NCBI lineage: Bacteria > Pseudomonadati > Pseudomonadota > Alphaproteobacteria > Hyphomicrobiales > Phyllobacteriaceae > Mesorhizobium > Mesorhizobium sp. M1A.F.Ca.ET.072.01.1.1. Next base: position 10,642 of record NZ_RZSF01000108.1, read on the forward strand.
TTTTCGACGCGGAAAAGCACCCGCGATTCACGCGCTTCGATCGCCTGCTGCGCTAGACGCTGCTCCTCGGCCGAGATGTCTTGGCCCGGCACGATGCCGAGCTGGCGCTGCCGCTCGAGGATGGGGCGGCCGAGGTCGCCCGGCAAAGGTAGCCCAAGGACGGGAGGCTTTGGCTTCATGCCGGAATAGTCATGGGGAAGCGTATCGAGTCCCTCGGCGGTTGGTTTGCGCTCAGTGTTGTAGAGATCTTCCGCCTGATCCCTGATGCGAAGGGCCGGCCCCTGGAGGGCGATCATGGTAACGCCGAAGACAGCGCCGGATCCGAGCGCTGCGATAGCGATGATCACACCGCGCCTGAACCGCACCACGCGGCGGGGAGAGGCCCGAAGCTGCAGTTCCTCGGGATCCAGTTTCGGCGGGATGCCAGAGCGGGAATTTTCGATCATGAGCCCTCACCTCGCCGGCTGCCGCGAAAGAGCGAGATCCGCCGTTGCGGTTGCCTGCCGTCAATCCTGCTGATGCGGATCACCTGCTGCCGCTTGGTGCCGAGGCGAAGTTCGGCCGCGGCGAAGAGCCGATCGACGATGTAATAGTTGCCGCGCACGCGATAGTTGACGAGCTCGCTGCTCCCATCTGCGCCGACGATGAAGAGTGGTGGCGCCTCGCCCTGATCTATGCGACGAGGGAACTCAATATAGACCTTGCTGCCGTCGTCGAAGGCTCGCGTCGGTCTCCAGGGCGGTGTGTCGCCACTGATTGAGTAGCGAAAGCGAAGGTTTTCGAGCGCGATGTTCGACGCGACCGGTGTAACTGCCTCGGCTTGAGCATTGCGCTGGCGAAGCGCGATGATCTGGTCTTGGCTGTAGGTCCAGGAGATTGCCGCCATTGCGGTCTTCTCGGTGCTTTGAAGCTGCAAATGATAGGTCCGCCGGTCCGTCGTAATGACGACATTGGTGGCAAGACCCGGCGCGAAGGGTTTTACCAGAACATGGGTGCGCTGATTGTCACCGGTGCCGCTTGCGGTATCGCCAATGACCCAGCGCACGGTGTCGCCAGCCGACACGGCGGTTAGTTTCTCGCCCGGCTGCAGAGCGATGTCGGTCACGCGCTCCGGCGCGGCATAGAGTTGATAAAGCGCGCCATCGGTGAAGGGGTAGACTTGCACTGCATTAACATACCCGTACTTGGTGGGTTGCTGGGTCGCGGCTTTGTTGGCATCAGCGACGCGTTCTTCAGGAGGGCGCTTGTCCTCGGCCTTGCCGGGCTCGGGCTGCATTTGGCCAGGCAGCGGCAGTGGTTTTGGCACCTCGACAATTCTAATCGGCCTCTCCGGCGCTTTTTCGATCGCGGCCGGTTTGAAGTCGGCAGCGTCATAGGAAATCTCAGGCGGCGGCACCTTCTTCGATGCACAAGCGGAAACGACCGCTGCCGACACCGATAGGATCAGCACGGCACGAATCGGTGACATTTTACCTTTCATTGGTGGACTCCGTCGGAGAAAGGGGGGCTGGGACGGCGCTGTCGAGCTCGCGTGACCAGTCAATGGCATTGATGAAGACGCCGAGCGGATTCTTGCGCAGCTGATCCGTATTGCTTGGCGAGCGGATCACGATCGTGAGGATCGCAGTCCAGCGCATCGTGCTGGCAAGGCTTCCGCGCTCAAACACCTGCTCGGTCCATTTGACCTGGAATGAACTTTCGGAGGCTCTGACCACGCTGGTGACCTGTACCGAAACACTGCGCGTTCCGATCTGACCGAAGGGGTCGTTCGCCTTGGCGTATTCGTTGAGGAAGAGCGCTGCGCGATCGCTAGCAAAGTCGTACGCTGCCAACCAGTTCTGCCGAACCAAAACCGGATCGGTGGAAACGGAACGGACATTCTGGATGAAGCGGCCGAGATGCCAGGCGATCTGAGCATCCGAGGGCTCATAATTCCGGACCGCCGGCGCGACGGCGCGCGTCTCGCCGAAGCCATCGACCTCGACGACATAAGGCACGACACGGCTTTGCATCGACTGCCATACGAGTCCGCCGGAAAGCCCGGTCGCCAAGGCCAGGCAGCCAAGGGCCATGATCCGCCAGTTCCTGGCCTGCAGTCGAGATGAGCCGATGCGCTCGTCCCACAGTTGGGCGGCTTTTTGATACGGCGTGACCGGTTCGGGTGTTTTGCCGTAACGGTGCACGGGTCGCTTGAAGAGCATCTAGTCATCCTTGTCGTTGAGAGAGGGGTTGGCGCTGCCTCCCGGCCGGTCTCCGTCTCGGACAGCTTGCATGGCAGCGTGGCGATTTGCCCGGGCGGTCTGTTCAGAACGTAGGCGCCTTGCCCACGTCGGCGCCGAAACAGTGGCCGAACCGGCAGAGCGTTCGGTCATTGACGCTGTCGGCGCGCCGCCGGTCGCGGTCCACGCGGCATCGCGCCCGGCATCGGCGTTGCGCCCAACACTTGCAGTGGCGGATCGCGCTATGCGTATAGCGGCGCCGCCAGCTGCACTGGTTACACCATGCATTCCAGCAGCCACACCGGAGAGGCCAGCGTCGGGCGAGGTTGCGCGCCCGATCTGCCATGACGTGGAAGCAGCCGATCCCATTGTTGTGCCGGCTCGGATGGCGGCGAGACCGCCGCTGGTTGCCATACGCGCGCCAGCAAATGCTGTGCCTCCAGCAACGAGTGATACACCCGCTGCCGCCGCGGTCGTGCCGAGGGCGGCGCCCGCCCCAAGCTGCGGTGCGCCTGAGACAAGACCCGACGCGATCCCCGGCCCAAAAATGCCAAGGCCAAGCAGTGCCAGTGCGCCCAGTACCTGGGACATGGCACCGGCAAGATCCGGCTCCTTGCCTTGCAATGCGGAAGCGAACTCCCCGAAGAGCGTGGAGCCGATACCGACAATGACGGCGAGCACCATCACCTTGATGCCTGACGAGATAACATGGCCGAGCACGCGTTCGGCCAGGAACGCTGAACGGTTCCAAAGTGCGAATGGAACCAAAACAAAACCTGCCAGCGTGGTGAGCTTGAACTCTAGGATGGTGATGAAAAGCTGGATGGAAAGGATGAAGAAGGCGATGATAACCAGGAACCAGGCCATCAGCAGCACGAAGATGGTCAGTGCGTTGCCGAAGATTTCCGGGAAGCCCAGGAGCTGACTGGCTTGGTCAAGCATTGGCCAAGCACCTTCGAAACCGGTCGCGGCAATGCGGCCCGGGCGCAAGAGATTGTCTGCCGACAGATTGCCGGCCGACGCCTTAATCCCGAGACCGGCAAAAGAACGATAAACGATATCGGCGAGGTTCTTGAAATTGTTCAGAATGAAGGCGAAGACGCCAACATAGAGCACCTTGCGGACAAGCCGGCCGAGAACGCTGGTTTCGTCGCCGAGCGCCCACGCCAGGCCGGCAAGTGTGATGTCAATGCCGATCAGAATGGTAGTGAGGAAGGCGAGGTCGCCCGATAGCAGACCGAACCCGCTGTCGATGTAGCGGATGAAGGTCTCCATGAAGCGATCGATGACGCCAAGGTCGTTCATGCCGCTGCCTTTCTCGTCGTGATGAACTCGTGATTAATTGCCGGGATAAGCCGAGCCGGTACCCAAGAACCGCTTCGTCATCTCGCGGGCGGCTTCGTCTGACTGGGCCTTGCGGGCGGCATCCTCGGCCTCAGCTCGAAACTGCGTTGCGAGCAGCGTCTGGATCTGCATCTGCTGTTTTGTCGAAAGCGCCATCAGCTGGTTGGTGGCCTGGCTTGCCTGAAGCGCACCGGCCGCCCCTTGGCTGCGGTTGACGAGATCGGCGAGCAGATCGCCGTCGGCGCGGACGTTCTCGACGATTTGCGACTGGACACCCATGGTCTGGCGGAACGCCTGCATGGCGGTTTGCCAACGCTCCCGCGCAGCACTCGCCACATCGCTGACTTTGATCGTGGCGTCGTAGCTTTCCGGATATTGGCTGCGCCACTGGTCTTGAAGCTTGCCCAGATCAAAGCTGAGGCCACTCGCCTGGTCCATCAAGCCGTCGATGCGATGGAGCGAACCGGTGAGTTGGCCAACGGAAGAGAAATCCAGACGCTGAAGATTGCGCGCCATGTTCTGCAGCATGGTCGCCTGATTCTGCAGCGACTGGATTTGGTTGTTGATCTGCTCCAATGCGCGCGCGGCCGTCAGCACGTTCTGCGCATAATTGGACGGATCGAACACGATAAGGGCGTACGCGGGCTGCACATAGTCGGCCATAGGCTTGGCGATCAGGGAAACGGTGATCAGGCCGGAGAGAAGGCGTCGCCGCATCATGAGAATTGCTCCTTGTCTGGTTGAGGGAATTGCTTGAGAAGTTCGCCGGCCCAATCGAGGCCGCGCGCGATCAGGAACTGCGAGGCAAAGCTGCCTTGCCCGTCTTCGGACATGATCCTGTCGATCAGAGTCTGCGTGGCCGGATCGGAAGCACCGCAAAGCGCAAGAGCGATGGGGCCAAGCTCGAGCTCGAACAGACGGTTGCCGCGGCGCGATTGCAGATAATACTGACGCTTCGGCGTGGCGCGGGCGATCAATTCGATCTGCCGCTCGCTTAAACCGAAGCGCTCGTAGGCTGTGCGCGCCTGGGGTTCCACGGCACGATCATTGGGAAGGAAAATGCGCTGCGGGCAGCTTTCGATGATTGCCGGCGCTATGCCAGAGCCCGCGATATCAGCCAGCGACTGCGTAGCGAAGACAACCGACACGTTCTTCTTTCGCAGCACCTTCAGCCATTCGCGGATGCGGGCGGCGAACAGCGGATTGTCGAGATAGACCCACGCCTCGTCGAGCATGATCAGCGTGGGCCGTCCGTCGAACCGTTCCTCAAGTCGCTGGAACAGATAGGTAAGCACCGGCAGCAAAGCGCCTTGGCTGTGCATTAACTCCTCGGTCTCGAAACACTGCACATCCGACAAGGCCAGCCCATCATGATCGGCATCGAGCAGGCGGCCGAAGGGACCGTCGAGCGTGTAGGGCATCAATGCGGTCTTCAGCGCATTGGATTGAAGCAGGACCGAAAGACCGGTCAGTGTGCGTTCCTGCGCCGGCGCGGTGGCAAGGCTGGCCAGCGCTGACCAAATAGCCTCCTTCACCTCCGGCGTGACGGTGACGTTCTCGTGGGCAACAAGGCTGGCGATCCATTCGGCCGCCCAGCTTCGGCTAGCCTGGTCGTTGATGCTGCGCAGTGGCTGAAAGGCAAGGGAACCGTCCGCTCCTAGCGCGTGGTGTTCTCCACCCATGGCAAGTGTTGCAGCACGGGCCGAATTGCCTTTGTCGAAGACATAAACCTGGGCGCCGGCATAGCGCCTGAACTGCAGAGCAATCAGAGCAAGCAGAACCGACTTGCCGGCGCCGGTCGGACCAACAACCAGCATGTGGCCGACATCTTCGACGTGGGTGGAAAGCCGAAACGGTGTCGACCCACTGGTCTCGGCAACGAAAAGCGGTGGCGCTTCGGTTTGGGTGACTTTCGCGAGATGCTCGTTTGTCGCAGGACCGGCCCAAACCGACGACAGCGGCATGAGATGGGCAAGGTTCAATGTATGAACGAGCGGTTGGCGAACGTTAGCGTAGACATGGCCAGGCAATGAGCCGAGCCAAGCCTCGACCGCATTGACGCCTTCTCGGATCGTGGTGAAGCCGAGCCCATTGATGATGCGCTCGACCGCGCGAAGCTTCTCTGCAGCGGCTTGGCGATCCTCGCCCCACACCGTCACGGTGGTGGTGAGATAGCCGAAACTCACATGATCACCGCCCAATGCCTGAAGGGCTTCGTCGGCATCGAGCGCCTTGTTGTCGGCATCGTTATCGACAAGCGGGACCGGCTCGTTGGTAATGACCTCGCGTAGGATTGCCACGATCGATTTGCGCTTGGCAAACCACTGCCGGCGCAATCGCGTCAGCGTCTTCGTGGCTTCCGTTTTCTCGAGCGGAATGAAGCGCGTCATCCAGCGATAGGCGAAATCCTGATGATTGAGGGTATCGAGGATTCCGGGCCGGGTGAGGTTCGGAAAGCCGAGGATGGTCAGTGTGCGAAGATGCTGCTCACCCAGCATCGGCTCCAGGCCACCGGTAAGCGGCGCATCGACCAGGATTGCATCCAGATATATCGGCGTTTCCGGGGCCATGATAGGATGGCGACGAGGCGAAATCGTGCCGTGGAGGTAGGTCAACGTCTGAGCATCATCGAGGACGCGTACTTCGGACATGAAACCCGAGAAGAGATCGAGCACGCGGTTGGTCTCGTCACGGAACCTCGCCAGATCCTGGCGCCAGTCTCTTTCTCCTCGGGAATAATGAGAGTCGACGAGCGCGCTTTCTGCGCGCGCCTGGGCGTCCGGCGGTGGCATAAACACCAAGGTCAGATGATAGCGGCTCTCGTAGTGCGCTACCTTCCCCTCGAAAGCAGCGCGGCGTTCTTCGTCGACCAGCCACGACGCGGCGTCAGGAAAATGCGAGTTCGGATAGCCCAGCGCTTCTGTGCGCTCGGCCTCAAAGAACAATGCCCAGCCAGAGCCAAGGCGTCTGAGAGCATTGTTCGCCCGGGCGCAAATGCCGACGAGTTCAGCCTCCGTCGCACTTTCGAGATCCGGGCCGCGGAACCGCAACGTCCGCTGAAAGCTGCCGTCCTTGTTGAGCACGATGCCGGGCGCCACCAAGGCAGCCCAGGGTAGATGGTCGGCAAGCCGGTCGGCTTTGCTTCGATATTCCGAAAGGTTCAGCATGCAAGCCACCCCTTCAGACGTAGGTGGCGCACAAGCACGCTGGCGAAGTCCGGATCGCGTCTTGCGGCAAACACCGCTAACGAGTGGCCTGCGATCCAAAGCACCAGACCAGCAATCCATTGCTGCAAGCCGAAGCCAATGGCCGCGGCCACTGTACCGTTGAGGATCGCCACCGCGCGCGGAGCCCCGCCGAGCAGGATCGGCTCGGTCAGCGCCCGGTGGACCGGTACTGCGAAGCCCTCGATATGCTGCTCCCCGGCGGCCATCAGACGAGCGCCCCACCACCGAAGGAGAAGAAGGAGAGGAAGAAGCTCGATGCCGCGAAGGCGATTGACAGACCGAAGACGATCTGAATCAGGCGCCGAAAACCACCGGCGGTGTCGCCGAAGGCAAGCGTCAGGCCGGTGGTGATAATGATGATCACCGCAACGATCTTGGCGACCGGTCCCTGCACGGACTCCAGGATCTGCTGCAGCGGCTGCTCCCACGGCATGCCGGAGCCGGCGGCATAAACCGGGGCCGTGTTAAGAAACGCGAGCGCTGTGGACGAAAGAAAGCGAAGCTTCTTGCGCATGAGGAAGGCCTTTCAAAGCTGCTGGAGTTGCGAAAGCGTGAGCGGGGCAACGGCGTAATCGCCGCTGCCGTCGAGACCGGTGACCTCGGCGATTGCGTCGATGTGGCGCGACGAGCCGCGTCCCGCTATGAAGACGATCAGATCTATCGCCTCAGCGATGAGCCGGCGGGGAACGGTGACCACCGCTTCCTGGGCGAGTTGCTCAATGCGATAGAGAGCCGAGCGCGCGGAATTGGCGTGTACGGTAGCGATGCCGCCTGGGTGCCCGGTGTTCCATGCCTTCAGCATGTCGAGCGCTTCCGCGCCCCTCACCTCGCCCACGATGATGCGGTCCGGCCTGAGCCTCAGCGTCGAGCGCACGAGATCGGCAAGGGTGACCGAGCCCCGCCTTGTTCTCAGGGCAACGCAGTCCCTGGCCGCGCACTGCAGTTCGCGTGTGTCCTCGATCAGGATCACCCGATCGTCGCATTCGGCGACTTCAGCCAGCAGAGCGTTGGCGAGTGTTGTCTTCCCCGAGGAAGTGCCGCCGGCGATCAGCATGTTGCGCCGCTCGCGGACGGCCTTTTTCAGCGCATCGGCCTGCAGCGGCAGCATGATGCGTTCGGCAACATAGTCGGCCAGGGTGTAGACTTTCGCGGCGGGCTTGCGGATGGCAAAACATGGCGCCAACACCACAGGTGGCAGCAGGCCTTCGAAGCGTTCGCCAGACGGCAATTCGGCACTGACGATCGGGTTGTCGGCGTGCGCCTCGGCGCGCACGTGCGAAGCAACCAGGCGGATGATACGTTCTGCCTCGGACGGGTGCATGTGAACGTCGGTATCGACCCGACCTTCGCCTAACCGGTCGAGTCGCAGCGCGCCGTCGGGATTGACCATCACCTCGATGACGGACGGATCGGCCAGGGCTTCGGTGATTGCCGGACCCATGGCGGTGCGCAGCATGACACGCCGCCGGTGGTCGGCCTCGGGATGAGAGCTCATCCTTCCCCTCCCCCACCATTGT
>NZ_RZSF01000109.1:0-18762 GCF_004023325.1 Mesorhizobium sp. M1A.F.Ca.ET.072.01.1.1
AGCCTGCTCACGGTCGGCAGCGGCGTGAAACCGCGTCACGAGCTGAAGCCGATCCACGCCTTCGATCGCCTGGCCATGGCCGGCGCGCTGCTGGCGGTCTTTTCCATTCACGGCTATGGCGTGCTCTGGGCCTCCGCGCAACTGATGTAGCCGCGCCGGATTACCCTGCCTTTCGGGCCGGCTCGGCGACCGGGGCCGCGGCAGGCCCGAACACGTCCTCGAAGGCGGATTTCAGCGCGAGATCGAGATCGGCCATGGTGACCGGAAGGCCGAGGTCGACGAGGCTGGTCACGCCATGCTCCGAAACGCCGCAGGGCACGATGCCGCCGAAGTGGGAAAGCTCCGGCTCGACATTGATGGCAATGCCGTGAAAGCTCACCCAGCGCCTGAGCCTGATGCCGATGGCGGCGATCTTGTCCTCGGCGGGCGTGCCGTCAGGCATGGCAGGCCGATCCGGCCGCACCACCCAGACGCCGACGCGATCCTCGCGGCGCTCGCCGCGCACGTTGAAGGCGGCAAGCGTGCCGATGATCCACTCTTCGAGCGCGGCGACGAAGGCGCGGACATCCTCGCGCCGGCGCTTCAAGTCGAGCATGACATAGGCCACGCGCTGGCCGGGGCCGTGATAGGTGTATTCGCCGCCGCGTCCCGCGGCAAAGACCGGAAAGCGGTCAGGGTCGATGAGGTCCTCGATACGGGCGCTGGTGCCGGCGGTGTAGAGCGGCGGATGCTCGACCAGCCAGACCATCTCGCCGGCAGCGCCATTGCGGATGGCCTCGGCGCGCGATTCCATGAAGGCGAGCGCGTCGGGATAAGACGTCAGGCCGGGCTCGATGACCCACTCGACCGGCGCCGAACCGGGAAGGGGCAGGAACGACGTGGCGATCTGGCTGCGTTCTGTCATGGAACTTTCTCGATGCTCCCCTCATATGGCGGCAATTGGCTGAAACGTCCAGTTTCGCCCGGCCCGTGGCGAGGCTGTGGAGCATTGCGCCAGGAGCTTTGTCTGAGCATGTCGTTCTCCCAAAAACCGCCACGCACTTTTGGGCGACATGCATTAGCGAATATTCCGCACGGCACCCTTGTTTCGCCGGAAACGATTTGCTACAGGCCCCGGGCCGGACGGTTCCGGCTCCTACCACGTGCGGTCGTGGCGGAATTGGTAGACGCGCAGCGTTGAGGTCGCTGTGGGGCAACCCGTGGAAGTTCGAGTCTTCTCGACCGCACCATTCTCCCCCAAAAAGGCACTGCTTGGATGAGCCCGTGAGGCGGCGCGTCCGACGTTCTGCGGGCCAAAACAAAAGCGGCGCCAGATCCTGCGGACCGCGCCGCCGCTTTGGGTTTCAAGCCCTTCCGTTCTGAAAAAAACCGGGCCTATCCCGTCCAGCCAAGGCCGGCCGAGATGCAATTGATCGAGACGAGCAGGGCGTCGGTCGTCCGCCGTCGATCCGCCGTGCCGGGACTGGTCCGAACCTCGCGCAGCAGATCGACCTGCAGGCGGTGGATGTCGTCCATCTGTCGCCGCAGATTGTCGAAACGCCGCTTGAACATCGGAAAGCGCGCGGAAAGATCGCCGCCGGTGAGGTCACCGATCAGGCGTCGCGTCAGCTCGTATTCGGCTCCGATGCGGCCGTAGATTCGCCAAGCTGCATCGGCGTCGGCTACCAGGCCGGCGTAGAGCTGCGCGATCTCCATGTCGGACTGGTAGAGCGTCTTCTCGGCCTCGTCGACGATAAGACGGAAGAAGCGCGAGCGCTCGAACATGCGGGCCAGAAGCTCGCGCCCGGCCTCGCCGCGCACCGTGACAAAGGCGTTCAGCGCGCTGCCGATGCCATACCAGCCGGTCAACAGATGACGGTTCTGGCTCCAGGCGAACACCCATGGAATGGCGCGCAGGTCGGCAATGCCACTGGCGCCGAAACGGCGATCCGGCCGTGAGCCCATCTTCAGCAGCGCCAGTTCCGCAACCGGGCTCGCCTGGTTGAAATAATCGAGGAAGCCGGGCTCGGCCATCAACCAGGCATAGGATGCCTGCGACATGCCCGCCAGAGCCTCGAGCGCTTCGTCGAACTCCGGCGTTTCCTTCGGCCCGACATCAGCGGGCGATCCGACACTGTGGGCCAGAACGCCGGCGGCGAGAACCTCGAGCTGGTTGAGGCCGGTGCCGCGATTGGCGAATTTCGAAGAAACGACCTCGCCCTGCTCCGTTACCCGCATTCTGCCGGCGACAGTGCCCGCCGGCTGCGCCGCGATCGCCCGGCCGGTCGGCGCGCCGCCACGGCTGACGGAGCCGCCGCGACCGTGAAAGAAACTGATCCTGACCTTGTGCTTGCGCCCGATTGCGGCAAGGCGCTTTTGTGCTTTCGCCAGTTCCCAATTGGAGGCGAGGAAGCCGCCGTCCTTGTTGGAATCCGAATAGCCAAGCATGATTTCCTGGCGCGCGCCAAAATCGCGCACAGTCCGCCGCACCAGCGAAACACCGAGCAAATCATTCAGGACGGCAGGAGCGGCCTGCAGATCGGCGATGGTCTCGAACAATGGCACGATGCGCAGCCTGATCGTGCCGCTACTACCAGGGGCGGTCGAAAGTCCGCAATATTGCGCCAGCAGATACACCGCGAGCAGGTCGTCGGCCGAGCGGGTCATGCTGAGCACGAACGAGCCAACGGCGTCGGCATCCTCGCCCGAATTGTGCCTGGCGATGACAGAGAATGTCGAAAGCAGTTCGGCCGCCTCAGGCGAGAGCCGGCCTGCGTCGATCTCCGGTTGCTCGCCCTGGCTGAGGCTTGAGCGGAGGTGCGCCGACCATCGCGGCGTGCCGGGTGAGACCGGGTCGGCCGGATCTGTCAGCGCAAACAGCTCGGCCAGCACCCGGTTGACGACCGTGGAGTTCTGCCGGATGTCGAGCGAGACCGTACGGAAGCCGAAGCTTCCGGCTTGCCAGATGAGAGGCTGGACGAAGCGCCTGGCGACCGCGCGCCCACCGATCGCTTCGAGAACGGAAGACAATGCGTTGAGATCGGCACGAAACGCTTCCGCCGAGAGATATGCCGCCGTGCCGCCGTCGCGCGTCGCCGCCAGCCGGGCAAGCATGGCCGAAGCGAATTGGCGAAGCGGTTCATCGGGGTTGCGGGCGGCAATCGCTTGCGCCTGCCCGCTTTTGTCAAGCGCGGCTTGCAGCACCGGCTTGAAGCTCGGCGGCAGGTCGATGACGTTGGAGCTGGCGCTGAGCACCGTCACCAGCCGCTGCACCTGCGTCAGATACCAGCTTATGGCGGTATTGCGGTATTCGGCCAGGGCATGAGCGGTGACTGCGGCCGTCACATTTGGATTGCCGTCGCGGTCGCCGCCGATCCACGAGGCATAGCGCATGAAGGAGGGGATTCTGATCGGCTCTCCCGGATAGTGACGCTCGAACGCGCCTTGAAGCTTGCCGTAGAGCTGCGGCGTTGCCTCGAAGATGACCTCGCGAAAGAAGTGCAGGCCCCAGGCGATTTCGCCCTCGACCGTCGGGCGCTCAAGTCGCAGCTCGCCCGTCATCCACAGAAGCTCGATCTCGCTTTCCAGATCGGCGACCAACAGGTCGCGTTCGCGCGGCGCCCAGCGCGGCTGGTCGAGCTCGGTCAGCTTGCGATAGATGCGGCGATGGATCTCCAGCACCGTGACGCGCTTGGCCTCCGTGGGGTGCGCGGTCATGGTCGGCCCGACACATAGCTCATCGAGCGTGGCCTGGACTTCCCCCGCCGAGCGGCCGTTCGCCGCCATCTGCGCGACCACGCTGGCGAAAGACCCGGGCACCTCGTCGGCGCCCGCGCCTTGTTCGAGTTCGCGCCGCGCCCGCATGGCAAGCAACTCGTCGGCAATCGTAAACAACTGGAACCACACGCCGCTCGCCTGAAGCGCCGGGATGCGTTGTTCCGCGGCGAGGGAGACAAGCGACCGACGCCCGCTTAGAACGGCGGCGACCTCGGGCTCGCGAGCGCTTGCGACCTGAAGCAGCAGGCGCAACAGGAGGCTGCGCTCGTCCTCGCGAAATTTGATGCGTCTGCTCTGTTCCAAACCGCTTTCCTCGGCTGCATCGATTGCAACTGCAGCAGCGCCTTGAATGGAGGCCGACGCCGGCTGTCAGGCGACCCGATCGGGGACGGGGCGGCCTTCGAAGAAGGCGGTCAGGTTCTCCACCACCTTCATGCCCATCGCCACCCGCGTTTCCTCAGTCGCGCTGCCGAGATGCGGCACCAGCACGACGTTCTCCAACTGCTTCAACGCTTCCGGAACGGCGGGCTCGTCGGCAAAGACGTCGAGACCTGCACCTGCGATCTCGCGCCGTTGCAGTGCACCGATCAGGGCATCCTGGTCGACGACGTCGCCGCGCGCGGTGTTGATCAGGAAGGCGCCGCGTTTCATTAACCCCAGGCTTCTTGCATCGATGAGATGGCGGTTTTCCGCGCCGCCCGGACAGTGCAGCGAGACGAAATCGGATGCCGTAAGCACATTGTCCAAAGTCGGCAACTGCTCCGCGCCCATAGCGCGCGTCTCGTCATCATCGACCGGCGACCGGTTGAAGAATACGATCTTCATGCCGAAGCCGAAATGCGCGCGCCTGGCCGTCGCTTTGCCGATGCGCCCCATGCCGACAATACCCAAGGTCTTGCCCGACACTTTTGCGCCGGCCATGTGGGTCGGCGACCAGCCTCGCCACTCTCCGGCTCGCAGCTGCCGCTCGCCCTCGCCGGTCCGGCGCGCGACGGCAAGCATCAGGCTAAGCGCAAGGTCGGCGGTGCAATCGGTCAGCACGCCAGGCGTGTTGGTCACCACGATGTCGCGGTCGCGGGCCGCCGCGACATCGATATGGCTGAAGCCGACGCCGAAATTGGCGATGATGCGGGTGCGGGCGGCGGTCTCGGGGAACACCGCAACCGGCAAGCGGTCGCTGACCGTCGCCAGGATCGCGTCGAAATGCGCGAAGGCGGAAGTCATCGCGGCAGGGCTCAGCGGCTCGTCGCTGTCGTTGAACGTCGTGTCGAAGCGCTCGGCGAGGATCGCTTCGACGGCGGCCGGCCATCTGCGGGTGACAATCAAACGCGGTTTCATCGAGTTTCCTGCTGATCGATGGGCCGCCGCGACGTTTGCGCCGGCCCAGACTTCACATTTTGTGGACTATGCGGCCGTCACGCCGCCTTTTTGGTCCGCGCCAGCGTGTCGGCCACGACCTCGCCGAAGGAGGCAGGCGTCGGCACGATGACGACGCCGGCGTCTTTCAGGATCTCGACCTTTTCCTGCGCCGACTCGCCGAAGGCGGAGATGATGGCGCCGGCATGGCCCATGCGGCGGCCCTTCGGCGCCGAAAGTCCGGCGATGTAGGCGATCAGCGGCTTTCGCATGTTGTCGCGCGCCCAGATCGCGGCCTCGGCTTCCTGTGGTCCGCCGATCTCGCCGATCATCACCACGGCGTCGGTGTCCTCGTCGCGCTCGAAGAGCTGAAGAATATCCTTGAAGGACGAACCATTGATCGGATCGCCGCCGATGCCGACGCTGGTCGAGACACCGATGCCCAACGCCTTCATCTGCGAGGCGGCCTCGTAGCCCAGCGTGCCCGAGCGCCCGACGATGCCAACGCGTCCGGGGAGATAGATGCTGCCGGGCATGATGCCCATCAACGCCTGTCCGGGCGTGATGACGCCGGCGCAGTTCGGGCCGACGAGCCGCATGCGGTCCTCGAAGCGGTAGCGGCGCATGTAGCGCTTCACCTGCATCATGTCCTGGGAGGGGATGCCGTCGGTGATGCAGACACAAAGCTTAATGCCGGCGTCCGCCGCCTCCATGATCGAATCGGCGGCGAAGGGCGGCGGCACGAAGACGATGCTCGCCTCGGCGCGGGTCTCGCGTACAGCGCCCTTGACGGTGTTGAAGACGGGCAGGCCGAGATGCGTCTGGCCGCCTTTGCCGGGGGTGACGCCGCCGACCAGCTTTGTGCCGTAGCGCTTCATGTCGTCGGCGTGGAAGCTGCCGATCTTGCCGGTGAAACCCTGGACGATGACGCGCGTGCTGCGGTTGAGCAGGATTGCCATTTCTCGACCTCCCTCAGGCTGCTTTCTTGTTCTTGGTGGCTTCGCGCCAGGCGGCGACGGCCTTTTCGGCGGCTTCGGCCAGCGTATCGGCGACGATCACCGCCTCGCCGGAGTCGGCCAGGATCTTGCGTCCTTCCTCGACCTTGGTGCCGGAGAGGCGCACCACCAGCGGCACGTCGACGCCGACCTCGCGGATCGCCTTGATGACGCCCTCGGCGACCCAGTCGCAGCGGTTGATGCCGGCGAAGATGTTGACCAGGATGGTCTCGACATTCTTGTCGCCGAGCACGGCGCGGAAGGATTTGGCCACCCGCTCGGGCGAGGCGCCGCCGCCGATGTCGAGGAAATTGGCGGGCTCGCCGCCGGCGATCTTGATCATGTCCATCGTCGCCATGGCGAGGCCGGCGCCGTTGATGATGCAGCCGATATTGCCGTCCAGCCCGACATAGGAGAGACCGCGATCGCTCGCAAAGGTCTCGCGCGGGTCTTCCTGGCTCTTGTCGCGCAGTTCCGAGATTTCCGGGCGGCGGAACAGCGCGTTCTCGTCGAACGACATTTTGGCGTCGAGCGCGACGAGGCTGCCGTCGCGGGTCACCACCAGCGGATTGATCTCCAGCATCGAGGCGTCGTAGTCGCGGAACACCTGGTAGCAGCCGAGGATGGTCTCGGTGGCCTTGCCGATCAGGTTGCTTTCAAGTCCGAGGCCGAAGGCGATCTCGCGCGCCTGGAAGCCCTGCATGCCGACGCCCGGATCGACGGTGGCGCGGATGATGGAATCGGGCTTCTTTTCGGAGATGTCCTCGATCTCCATGCCGCCGGCGGCCGATGCCACGATCATGACGCGCTCTTCCTTCCGGTCGAGCACGAAGCCGAGATAGAGCTCCTGCGCGATGTCGACGGCTTCCTCGAGATAGAGGCGCGAGATCAGTTTGCCGCGCGGGCCGGTCTGCTGGGTGACCAGCTTGCGGCCGAGCATTCCCTCGGCGGCGTTGGAGATCTCCTCGTCGTTGGAGCAGAGCTTGATGCCGCCGGCTTTGCCGCGCGCGCCGGAATGGACCTGCGCCTTCAGCACCCATTTCGAGCCGCCGATCTCGCGCGCCCGGTAGGTCGCCTGCTCGGGGCTGTAGGCAAGGCCGCCGCGCGGGACATGCACGCCGTGGCGGGCGAGCAGTTCCTTGGCCTGGTATTCGTGAATGTCCATCTTGTCCTCCCGGTAATCTAATGCGCTGCGCTATGCGTCTGGCTGGCGCGCTCGATCGCCTCGCTCACCACCAGAACATTGCGTGCCATGCGTTCCGAGGCAGCGTCGATCATCTTGCCGTCGAGCGCCGCCGCGCCCTTGCCGAGCGCCTCCGCTTCCTTGAGCACCTCAAGGATGCGGCGGGCGCGCGTGACCTCCTTTTCCGGCGGCGAGAAGACGTCGTTGGCCAGAGCGATCTGCGAGGGATGGATCGCCCATTTGCCTTCGATGCCGAGTGCGGCGGCGCGCCTGGCGGCTCCTGTGTAACCTTCGGGGTCGGAGAAATCGCCGAACGGTCCGTCGACGGCGCGCAAGCCATAGGCGCGGCAGGCGACGGTCATGCGCGACAGGGCGAAATGCCACTGATCGCCGGGATAGTCAGGGTTGAGGCCGCCGATGTTGACGGTGCGCGCCTTGTTGCTGGCGGCGTAATCGGCGACACCGAAATGCATCGCTTCGAGCCGGCCGGGCGTGGCGGCGATCGCCTCGACATTGGCCATGCCGAGCGCGGTTTCGATCAGCGCTTCGAGGCCGACCCGGGTCTTGAAACCCTTGGCCATCTCGATCTGGTTGACCATGGCCTCGACCATGTAGAGGTCCGCCGGCGCGCCGACCTTCGGCACCAGGATCGTGTCCAGCCGGTCGCCGGCCTGTTCCATGACGTCGACCACGTCGCGGTACATGTAGTGGGTGTCGAGGCCGTTGATGCGCACCGATACGGTCTTGCCCTTGGCGCGCCAATCGATGTCGTTCAGCGCCTGGATGATGTTCTTGCGCGCGCGCTCCTTGTCGGGCGGCGCCACCGCGTCCTCGATATCGAGGAAGACGAAGTCGGCGGCGCTGTTCGCCGCCTTGTCGATCATTTCCGGGCTGGAGCCGGGAACCGCCAGCTCGCTGCGCTGGAGCCTGAGCTTCTTGAGGTGGTTGATGGTGTGGCTCATCGTCCGTTCCTCACGCCGCCTCGGCGACCGGCATTGCGGCCGTGCGCCGGAAATGCTCGATCGCAGCCGCCACGCCCGAGCCCGGCGCCAGGCGCACGCCGCAATCAAGCAGCGCCATTTCGGCCGCCGACAGCGAGGCGCAGACCATCACCTCGTTCAGCCAGCCGAGATGGCCGATGCGGAAGACCTTGCCGAAGACCTTGTTGAGGCCGCCGCCGAGCGATGTCTGATAGGTGCGGTAGGCGCGCTTGACGACGTCGCCGCTGTCGATGCCTTCCGGCACCAGGATCGCGCTCACCGTATCGGAGTGCCATTGCGGCGCCTTGGCGCACAGCTTCAGCCCCCAAGCGTCGACCGCCTTGCGCACGCCTTCGGCCAGGCGATGGTGGCGCGCGAAGATGTTGTCAAGCCCTTCCTCGGCGATCAGGTCGAGCGAGGCGCGCAGGCCGCGCAGCAGCTGCGTGGCGGGCGTGTAGGGGAAATAGCCGGCGTCGTTGGCGCGGATCATGTCATCGAAGGAGAAGTAGCAGCGCCGGTGGGTCGCGACTCGCGACGCCGCCAGCGCCTTCTTGCTGACCGACAGGAAGCCGAGGCCGGCGGGAAGCATGAAACCTTTCTGTGAGCCGCTTACCGCGCAGTCGACGCGCCATTCCTCCTGACGGAAGTCGATCGAGCCGATCGACGAGACCCCGTCGACGAAGAGGAGCGCTGGGTGGTTCACCGCATCGAGCACCGCTCGGCAGCCGGCGACGTCGCTGGTAACGCCGGTCGCGGTCTCGTTTTGCGTGCAGAAGACCGCCTTGATCTGGTGCGACTTGTCCGCCCGCAGCCTTTCGGCATAGAGGTCGAGCGGGACGCCGGTTCCCCATTCGCAATCGATGACGTCGACGTCGAAGCCGAGGCGCTCGGCCATATCGACCCACAGATGCGAGAACTGGCCGAAGCGCGACATCAGCACCCGGTCGCCCGGGTTGAGCACGTTCGTCATCGCCGCTTCCCAGGCGCCGGTGCCGGACGACGGATAGATGAAGACGCGGCCGGTCTCGTTCTTGAAAACCTTCTTGATGTCCTCGAACAGCGGCAGCGTCAGATTGGGGAAGGAGGCGGCGCGCATGTCTTCCATCGGCAGGTTCATCGCCTGCCGGACCTCTTCAGGAATGTTGGTGGGTCCAGGGATGAAAAGATGGGTAAACCCGGCCATGCGCAAACTCCTCCTGCGTTTTGGGATGCTGGAGGAAGTTTCGTGTCGATGGCGCCGAGCAACAACACCTTGCCGGGTAAGTTGTCGCCACGCGCGGGTAGGTCGAGCCTACCCGATCCGCCTACCCGAAAGGCGATTTGGAGCCGCGTCTCTTCTCGTTGGCATAGAGCGCGACAGCCATGGCGCGGTTGCGCACGTCGAGCTTGTCGTAAAGATTTTTGAGATGGTACTTCACCGTGTTCTCGGAGATCCCGGTGCGGGTCGCGATCTGGAGATTGGTCCAGCCGTCGGAAAGCACCGCAAGCAATTCGCGCTCACGCACGGTGAGTTGCGATAGCGGCGTATCGTTGACCTTGTTGATGTCGATGTAAGGGATGCAGATGCGCCCATGCGCGACCGCAAGGATCGTCTCGAATATGATCGAGGGATCGTCGAACTGAAAGCAATAGCCCTGGGCGCCGAGCCGCACGCACTGCTTCAGGATGCCGATGTCATGATCATTGGAAAAGACCGTGATGCGCAGGTCGAGCTTGCGGTTCTGGATTTCCGCCAGGACATCGGCGCCATCCATGTCGGCGAGCTTCCAGCCGATGACGGCGACGTCGAACCCGGTGTTCGCCGCCAATTCCAGGAATTGCTTGCCGCTCGGCACGGAGCTCAACAGCTCGAAACGCCCGTCGCATTCCAGCATCTCGCGAAGCGCAGACACGACAAGCGGATTGCGCTCGGCGACGACAACACGCACGCGCTGCTCGCCAACTGCTTCGTTCGTTTTCCGGGACTTGAGGTTCAAGGCCTGCCGATTGTCCTGTCGATCTCGCGCTTGCCGGTCCACCTGGACCTGCATCATGGCAATTCTGCCCCAACAGCAAAAGGGCGCTCTTTCCGCAGCGACATGCGCTGTCGCGGCGGCTGAACCCGCAAATGCGGCGCGACCCGCCTTTACCGGGAGGCGTCGCGGGGACATTTCTCTGAATATTCCGCGCGCTACGGCTATATTTTCTCAAGACGAATCGTGTCTCGACCCTATCTGCCGCGTAAGCATCGGATTTCCCGAAATGCGGTTTCCACTTTTCGGGCTCATGCTCTAGACCTGATTCACACCCTTTCCGGATTGCTGTTGGCGGGAGGCGCTGGTGGAAGGCCAGGACAGAGAGACGACCGGCGCCAGGACCGTCGAGGAAGGCGGCGCCGACATCTATGGCGAGGACGGCGCCGTCCGTTCTGCCTTCCTAACGCAGATCGGCGCGGCCATCGCCGATCGCGACACGCTCATCTTAAAACGCGAAGTCGACGACCTGCATCAGTCGGAACTCGGCGATCTGCTGGAAGCACTCCATCCCGAGCAGCGCCGCGCGCTGGTCGAATTGCTTGGCTCGGATTTCGACTTTTCGGCGCTGACCGAGGTGGATGAGGCGATCCGGCTCGACATCGTCGACAATTTGCCCAACGAACAGATCGCGCAGGCGGTGCAGGAACTCGATTCCGACGACGCCGTCTACATCCTGGAAGACCTCGACCAGGAGGACCAGGACGAGATCCTGTCGCAACTGCCGTTCACCGAGCGCATCCGGCTGCGGCGCGCGCTCGACTATCCGGAAGAGACGGCCGGCCGGCGCATGCAGACCGAGTTCGTCGCCGTGCCGCCGTTCTGGACCATCGGCCAGACGATCGACTACATGCGCGAGGACAAGAACCTTCCCGATCGCTTCAGCCAGATCTTCGTCATCGACCCGAGCTTCAAACTGCTCGGCGCCATCGATCTCGACCAGATTCTGCGCACCAAGCGCGCGGTGAAGGTCGAGGAGGTGATGCATGAAACGCGCCATGCCATCCCTGCCACCATGGACCAGGAAGAGGCTGCGCGGGAATTCGAGCAGTACGATCTGCTATCGGCCGCCGTGGTCGACGAGAACGAGCGTCTGGTCGGCGTGCTCACCATCGACGACGTGGTCGACGTCATCCAGCAGGAGGCAGAGGAGGACCTTCTGCGCATGGGCGGCGTCGGCGACGAAGAGCTATCCGACACCGTGCTTGCGACCTCGCGATCGCGTGTGCCGTGGCTGCTCGTCAATCTGGTCACGGCGTTTCTCGCGGCATCGGTGATTGGCCTGTTCGATCAGACCATCGAGCATATCGTGGCGCTCGCTGTGCTGATGCCGATCGTTGCCGGCATGGGCGGCAATGCCGGCTCGCAGACGATGACCGTCACGGTGCGGGCGCTGGCGACCAGGGATCTGGACATCTACAACGCCGCCCGGATCATCCGCCGTGAGGTGGGAGTGGGCTTCATCAACGGCATCGTCTTTGCGGTGCTGATCGGCATGGTTGCTGGACTGTGGTTCCACGACCCCAACCTGGGCGGCATTATCGCGGCGGCGATGATCATCAACATGTTCGCGGCGGCCCTGGCAGGCATTCTCATCCCGCTGCTGCTCGACCGCTTCAAGATCGACCCGGCGGTAGCCTCCGCCGTCTTCGTCACGACGGTCACCGACTGCGTCGGTTTCTTTGCCTTCCTCGGATTGGCCACCTGGTGGTTTGGCGTTCCTTAAGACAGTGCTATAATTGACTTTTACGTAAATGCCGTGCGACGTTGCCCTAGGGTCAGATGCCGATTCCGGCACAGACGGGGTTGATTAGAGAAGGGCGACGCTTCTGCGTGGCGATGCCTGGACGTTTGGGCGTGGGAGCGAGAATGCGGGAATATTACACGATCACCGAGCTGACGCGCGAATTCGACGTGTCGACCCGGACGTTGCGGTTCTATGAGGACGAGGGGCTGGTGCAGCCGATCCGGCGCGGGCGCACGCGGCTGTTTCGCCCGTCCGACCGGCATCTGATCCGCCAGATCATGCGCGGCAAGCGGCTCGGCTTCTCGATCGCCGAAATCCGCGAAATCATCCAGATGTACAAGGAACCGCCCGGCGAGGTCGGCCAGCTCAAGCTGATGATCAAGCGCATCGAGGAAAAGCGCGAGGACCTACGCCAGAAACGGCGCGACCTCGAGGAGACTCTTGCCGAGCTCGACCAGGCCGAGGAGTCCTGCGTGGAACGGTTGGCGGAGCTGGGTGTCAACACGTAGCCCGCTGACAGCCAAGGAATTCAGCTAGGTTAACTGTCGCAGACGTTCGAGATTGGCCGGAGCTTTCGAGCTTCGTGGCGGATGCTTCTGCTAAAGAGGTGCGGGGCCTGCTCGCACCCAGCAACCTTCATTGTCGATACAGCCTTAGATCCAGCGCCGGACCCGCTTGGCGTAATCGCGGTATTTCTTGCCGAACTTTGCCGCCAGTATCTTTTCCTCCTTCTCGATCGCCATTTTCTGCGTCGCGAAGGCAGCGAGGAAGGCGAACAGCAGGAACCATACGATGCCGGTGATGAAGGAGACGCCGATCAACAGCAGCGTATTGGCGAGATACATCGGGTTGCGGGTGATGCCGAAGGGCCCCGATGTCACCAGATGGTCGGGCTCGGCATTGGGATTGAGCGTCGTCCTGGCGCGCACCATGGAGCGGATCGCGGTAACCCAGAGCGCTGCCACGCCAAAGAGCGCTACCCAGCCGGCGCCGACGAGGATAGCGCCGAATATGTCCCCGATCCAGGGCAGCGGGTAGAGCATGCCGAGCACGACGCTCAGCGCGATCGCGACGACATAGATCACAGGCGGCCAGGGAATGATCCCGTGTCCGGGCTTTGCGATACCGGTCATTGCTGCCCTCCCTCCATTTCGTCCTCGGTCCCGGCGGTGCAGGTGCTCGCCAGATCGGCCAGATGCGATTTCCAAGCGCTGGACTGCTCGTTGCTGTAGAGCTTGTCGAGAGACGCTTCGCCCTTCAGCGTGTCCAGCATGCAGCCACAATAGCTGGAACAGAACTTGCTGTCCCGCTGCTGTTCGCACTGCGCCTGGCAAGCCGACAGGAAACCAGCGTCCTTGTCTTGTGGCGCGGCCGGCATCACCTGCGAGAACAGCCACACCGAGCCGAACAGAAGCGGCTGGTGGATGAGATAGAAGGCGAGGCTGTGCCGGCCGATGAAAGTCAGCGGGTTCGACCAGCGTCCGGGCATCCAGGTCGCCAGCCGGGCGAGAAGCCCGGATGCCGAAGCGAGCTTGACGACCGCGATGCCGGCAAGCACTGCGCCGAACCAGGGAAACAGCGGCACATAGTCGTTCGAGCGCGGGTTGGTCGGCGACAGCCCGACCCACCATAGCGCCGGATGGTCGAAGACTTCCGACCGCAGATAATAGGGCGCCGCAATCACGGCCGCGGCGACGATCGCCGTCAGCAATGTCGGCAGCCTGAGAAAAGCCAGGCCGAGCAGGCTTGCCAGCGCGATCTCGTGCAGGATGCCGAAGAAGATGAAGCCGTCCGGCGTGGCGATATAGGTGACGACCGAGATGGCGATCGCCGCAATCGCAACCATCGCAAAGCGCTTCCAGAAGCCAGGCCAACGGATATGGCGGCCATGTGCGAGGAACAGGCTGACACCGACCAGGAACAGAAAAGTCGAGGCGATGCAGCGGGCGTAGAGCTTCCACCAACCGAAGGCGGTGAGGCCCGGCGAGGTGTAGCCGAAGTTTTCGAGATCCCAGGTGAAATGATAGCTCGCCATCGCAATCAGCGCGATGCCGCGCAGGACGTCGATGGCGACGATGCGGCCGTGTTTCGGCGCGTCCTGAACGGCGTCGCCGGTCGTCTGAAGGGTCATTGATCTCGCAATCCGATTCAGTCGTCCCAAACGACTATCACGGTTCGGGCGAACAACAGAGGGTGGATCGGCTGTTGCGATTCCGGCGGCATGGCAAGCCGCTTAGGCCAGCGGCGGAAAGCCTTTGGCCGGCTTCGCTTTTCGGCCTCTCGGAGTCGGTTTCCTGCTACCGGTCCGCTACTGGTCCGGCCAGATTTGGCGAGCGATTCACTTTTCGGAGGGCCGATGTCCACCCATGTGCGCCATCCGATCTGGCTTCCGGCTCTCAGGCCCGCGGATGCGCGCACCTTCGCTTCGCTCTATGCGGTCGAATCCTTTGCTCGCGCCACCGTCTCCAGCGTCATCCCGATCCAAGCCTACGAGATCCTGCACAATGAGCAGATCGTCTCGATCCTCTACACCATCGTGTCGCTGCTCGGGCTGTCGGTGACGCTGTTCATGCCGATGCTGATCCGCCGCTTCGCGCGGCGCTGGGTCTACACGGCCGGCTGCCTGATGCTGGCGATCGGCTCGGTGTTCTTCGTCACCCACACGCTGCCGGGACAACTCGCCGGGATGCTGTGCCGCGTCATGGGGGCGAGCGCGCTGTCCATCACACTTAACCTCTACATCATGGACCACATCCGCAAGACCGACTTCATGCAGGCGGAATCGCTGCGCATGGCTTGGTCGATGTTCGCCTGGACCGGCGGGCCGACGCTCGGCATTTTCCTCTATACGCGCTTCGGGGTTTATGCCGCGCACGGCGCGGTCGTGGCTTTCGCGCTGGCGCTGCTGGCGTTGTTCTGGACCTATCGGCTGGGCGACAACCCTTCGATCCGTCCCGGCAAGAGCCGTCCGATCAACCCGCTCGCCAATATCGGCCGCTTCGTCGCGCAGCCGCGGTTGCGCCTCGCGTGGCTGATCGCCTTCGGGCGCTCGTGTTTCTGGACGACCTTCTTTGTCTATGGCCCGCTGTTCATGGTGATCACGGGCGAGGGCAAGCTTGCCGGCGGGCTGCTGGCTTCGGCCGGCAATGCGCTTCTGTTCATGGCGATCTTCTGGGGCAGGGCGGGAAAGCGCTTCGGCGGCCGTCGGACCATGGCTTTCGCCTATTTCGCCATGACGGCGATGCTCTTCGTGGCCGGCGGCGTCGGCGCCGCCGCGCCGCTGCTCACCGCCGCCTTCCTGCTCGGCGGCGCCTTGTTCACCATTGCGCTCGACGCGCTAGGCTCGACAGCCTTCATGCGCTCGGTGCGTTCCTATGAACGAGCGCAGATGGCGGCTGTCTACCGAACCTATCTCGATTTTTCCGAGCTGACGCCGCCGCTGGTCTATTCGGTGGTGCTGACCTTCTTCGGTCTTGGCTCGGTGTTCGTCACGCTCGGCCTGTTGGCCGCCTTCTGTGGATTCTTCACCTGGCGCTATCTGCCGAAGTCATTTTGACCGGCTGCAACGCCGCATGGCGCCCCCGCACCCACTCGTGGAAGTGGCGCAAATCGTACTCCTCGGGCATCAGCACGCCGGCCTGATGGCGGATCGAGTGCAGGCCCTTCTGGTTGATCTCGCAGATCGCGGCGTCCTCCTCCAGCACCTGCGCGCCGAAGGCGACGATGTTGTCGATATCGGTTTGTGCCAGGGCATCGGGCGCGAACAGCCATTCGGCGGTGAGTTCCGTCTGCTCCGGCCCGAGCGGGGCGAGACGCATCGTGCGGACATAGTCGACATGGCCGACGACGAACATCGAGGGCAGCGAGGTAGCGTAGGTCTGGCCGGCGGCTCGCTCGGCCGGCGTCAGCCCAGCAAAGACCGGTCCATGGACGCGTCCGTCGCGCGACCAGGTCTCGGCGCCGGCGCGCAGGCCGCCGGAAAACTCCGGCGCATCATTATCCGCATAGCGCGCCCATTCCGGATCGTCATGCCTCGCCATCAGGCCGCGGCCATAGATCGGCACCAGCCGCGACAGGTCCTTGTGGACGCCAGGGCAATGCAGGCATTCGTTGAAGTTCTCCCAGAAGATTTTCCAGTTGCAGTTCATCACCTTGGTGAGCCGGTGCCCGGGGACGAGCGTCTCCAGCGGCCAATTCGAAAGATCGCGGGAGGCGGAGTCGAAGGAGGCTTCCGCCGAGCCATCGGGATCCTCTGCGAGATTGATGAAGACGAGGCCGCGCCACACTGACAGCGCCACCCGGTAGAGCGGATAATTGTCCTTGTTGAAGCCTTCGGGCAGCGATTTCGATGGGATACGGACGAGATCGCCGCGCAGCGAATAGGTCCAGGCGTGGTAGGGGCAGGTGAGCAGCCTTGCCTTCAGCCGCCCTTCGCTTTCCTGGCAGAGCTGCGAGCCGCGATGCCGGCAGGTGTTGTGGAAGGCGCGCAAGCTCCCGGTCTCGTCGCGCAGCACGACGACCTCCTGCGAGCCGATACGTGCGGTTCGAAAGGCAAGAGGTTCCGCGAGATCGGCTTCGCGGCAAACCATGAGCCAGCTCCGATACCAGATCGCTTCGAGATCGAGCCGGTAAGCGTCGGCTTCCCGATAGGCGCTTGCAGGCAATGTCGGCTCGAGGCTGGTGAGGCCATTGTAGCGGCTGTGTTCCCTAGGATTTTTCTGCATGAGCGGCTCCCCTTGGCTGATGACAGCCGACACCCGGGCAGGACCGTTGTCAATTGCGCGGCCATTGTCGCTTCCGGATGCTGCCCTTAAGGTCACTTCGTAATCGCCTGCGGTTCCGCCGGCTGCCCAGGATTGCAAGCATGCCTGCAAGAACGATGTCGCTGACCGTGGAACTGGTCGCCCGCTGTTTTCGCGCGGTCGATGACCCGGGGCCCGACCCGGATGCCGAGCATCTCGTGGACAGCGACTATGAAGCCATGCTGGATGCATTCGAGGCCGAGCTACCTGCAACCGAGCCTCTCTGGCTGTTCGGCTACGGCTCGCTGATCTGGAAGCCCGAGATTGAGCATGTCGAGGAGCGCGTCGCCGTGGCACGCGGCTGGCATCGCTCCTTCTGCATGAAGATGACGCGCTGGCGCGGCACCAAGCAAAGCCCCGGCCTGATGATGGCGCTGGATCGTGGCGGCCAATGCAAGGGCGTTGCTTTCCGCCTGAACGGTGGTGACCGCCGGCAGGCCTTGGACAGGCTTTTTCGCCGCGAGATGACGCTGAAGCCGACCAGCTACCGACCTCGCCTGCTGCAACTCGCAACCGACAAGGGACCGTTGAGAGCGCTTGCCTTCGTTATCAATCGCAAAGGCACGACCTATGCCGGCCCACTCAACGAAGACGAGGTGGTCGACAGGCTGGCGACCTCGTGCGGCCACTGGGGTTCAGGCGCCGACTATCTCTACAACACCGTGAAGAACCTCGAACAGCGCGGTATTCACGACCGCCATTTGTGGCGATTGCAGCAGCTCGTCGCCGAGCGGATCGCCGGATCTTAGTCCGAAACCGGTGCCGCAATCACGCTGCGGCGTGACGGAATTTGGTTTGCCGGTCGCGACGATTCTGCCTATAGTCGATGGCGTCGTCGGTTCCGTTTTTGGAGCCAAGAGGGAATGCGGTGAGGGTGGAGTCTTTGCCCTAAGCCGTGGCTGCCCCCGCAACTGTGTGCGGTAGTCCTCTCCATAGACCACTGAGGTTTGTCCTCGGGAAGGTGGGGAAGGGTGCGAATCCGCGAGCCAGGAGACCTGCCGGCGACAGGAAAGTTGACTTCGATGCCCTCGGGTGGAGGGCGAAAGGACAAGACATGAATACCGCTTCCGTCGCCCTCGGCGCCTCCGTCTCCTCGCAGTCGCGCATCATGCAGCTGGCTCTCGCCGCGCTGCTCGGCATTTTCGTCGTCGGTTTTGTCGGCTTCTCGCACATCGATGCGGTCCACAACGCTGCCCACGACTATCGTCACTCGATGGCTTTTCCCTGCCACTGACGAAGGCCCCGATATCATGAATCTGTTTCGCAACGTCGTGTTCGTCGCGGCGATCGCAGGGCTCGTGGCGGGCATCGCGCTTGCCTGCATGCAGGCCTATGCGACCGTGCCGCTGATCCTCAAAGCGGAAGTCTATGAAAAGGCGGGCGGCGGTCATCACCACGACCATGCCGCCAACACTGGAACTAGCACTGCCATGAGCTCGGCCGAACCGGCGGGCAATGCGATGAGCAGCGCCGTTCCTGCGTCGACGGAAGCGGCCGCTCCGACCGAGGACGAGGGCTGGGCTCCGGCCGACGGCTTCGAGCGCTTCGCCTTCAACGTTGTCGCCAACATCGTCACCGGCATCGGCTTCGCGCTGATCCTGGTCGCGGTGTCGGAATTCGCCGGTGGCATCGGCAGCTGGCGCCAGGGCGTGTTCTGGGGCCTTGCCGGTTTTGCGGTTTTCACGCTCGCGCCCGGCCTCGGCCTGCCGCCGGAACTGCCGGCCATGCCGGCGGCAGAACTTCTGCCGCGCCAGATCTGGTGGATTTCGACGGTGGCCGCAACCGCGGTCGGCCTTGGATTGATCGCCCTTCGCAAGTCGATGCCCTTGGCAATTCTGGCGGTCGTGCTGATCGTCGCTCCGCACGTAGTCGGCGCGCCGCAGCCCGTCAGCTTCGAGACGGCGATTCCCGAGGGGCTGCACCATCAGTTC
>NZ_RZSF01000010.1:0-52539 GCF_004023325.1 Mesorhizobium sp. M1A.F.Ca.ET.072.01.1.1
CCTCGACACGGCCGGCCGCACCCATAGCGACGAGCCGCTGATGGTCGAGATGGCCGACATCAAAAAGGTGTCGTCGCCGCACGAAATCCTGCTGGTAGCCGACTCGCTGACCGGCCAGGACGCGGTCAACCTGGCGAAAAGCTTCGACGAGCGCGTCGGCATCACCGGCCTGGTGCTGACCCGCATGGACGGCGACGGCCGCGGCGGCGCCGCGCTTTCGATGCGCGCCGTCACCGGCAAGCCGATCAAGCTGATCGGCACCGGCGAAAAGATGGACGGGCTGGAGGAATTCCACCCCAAGCGCATCGCCGACCGCATCCTCGGCATGGGCGACATCGTCTCGCTGGTCGAGAAGGCCGCCGAGACCATCGACGCCGAGCAGGCGGCGGCGATGGCCAAGAAGATGCAGTCAGGCAAGTTCGACCTGAACGACCTTGCCGCGCAGCTTCAGCAGATGTCGAAAATGGGCGGCATGGGCGGCATCATGGGCATGATGCCCGGCATGGGCAAGATGAAGGACCAGCTCGCCGCAGCCGGCTTCGACGACAAGATGTTCCGCCGGCAGCTCGCCATCATCTCCTCGATGACCAAGGCCGAGCGCGCTAACCCCGATATCTTGAAGCACTCGCGCAAGAAGCGCATCGCCGCCGGCTCCGGCACCGACGCGGCCGAGATCAACAAGCTCTTGAAGATGCATCGCGGCATGGCCGACATGATGAAGGCGATGGGCGGCAAGGGCAAAGGCGGCGGCATGATGCGCGGCATGATGGGAGGCCTGGCTTCGAAGATGGGCCTTGGCGGCATGATGCCCGGCGGCGGCATGCCCGACCTTTCCAAGATGGATCCGAAGCAGCTGGAGGCCTTGCAGAAGCAGGCCCAGGCTGCCGGTCTCGGCAAAGGCCTGCCGGGTGGACTGC
Organism: Mesorhizobium sp. M1A.F.Ca.ET.072.01.1.1; assembly: GCF_004023325.1. Classification (NCBI taxonomy): domain Bacteria; kingdom Pseudomonadati; phylum Pseudomonadota; class Alphaproteobacteria; order Hyphomicrobiales; family Phyllobacteriaceae; genus Mesorhizobium; species Mesorhizobium sp. M1A.F.Ca.ET.072.01.1.1. Next base: position 918 of record NZ_RZSF01000010.1, read on the forward strand.
CCGGCGGACTTCCCGGCGGCGGGTTGCCGGGCCTGCCCGGCGGCATGAAACTGCCGGGCCTTCCCGGTCTCGGCGGGCTGCCTGGCCTTGGCAAGAAGAAGTGAGGGGGCGATGAACGAGGAGAAGGATATGGCCGAGGCACGCGCCGTTCTGGCGGGCTACCGCGCTTCGATCGACAACATCGACGCCGCCCTCATTCATATGCTGGCCGAGCGCTTCCGCTGCACCAAGGCGGTCGGCGTGCTGAAGGCCGAGCATGGCCTGCCGCCAGCCGACCCGGCGCGCGAGCAGCAGCAGATCGCCCGCCTGCGCCAACTGGCGAAGGATGCGCATCTCGATCCGGATTTCGCGGAGAAATTTCTGAACTTCGTCATCCGCGAAGTCATCCGGCATCACGAACAGATCGCCGCTAACAACGGCGTGACGAAAACCGGCTGAAGCTGGTGCATGTCGCCCAAACTGCGCAGCGGTCTTGGGATTACGACTTGCACAAGGCCAAAGCCGCAACCCAATCAACGAACTCAGAGCTTGTTAGGAGATAAAGAATGGCACTGAAGATCAGACTGGCCCGTGCGGGCTCGAAGAAGCGTCCCTATTACCACGTCGTCGTCGCCGACGCCCGTTCGCCGCGCGACGGCCGTTTCATCGAGGCGCTCGGCTCGTGGAACCCGCTGCTGCCGAAGGACGGCGAACGCGTGAAGGTCGATGCCGACCGCGTCAAGCACTGGCTCTCGCACGGCGCCCAGCCGACCGACCGCGTGCTGCGCTTCCTCGACGAGGCCGGCATCGCCAAGCGTCCGGCCCGCTCGAACCCGAACAAGGCCCTGCCGGGCAAGAAGGCGCAGGAGCGCGCAGCCCTGCTGAAGAAGGCCCAGGAAGACGCCGCCGCTGCCGTTGCGGCCGCGTCCGCAGCACCCGCCGAGGCGGAAGCCGCGACCGCCGAGTAATCTCGGCCCCCGGTCAAAACAGGTCAAAAGAACGGCGGGCCAACCCCGCCGTTCTTTTGGTCAGGCCTGTTGATACCTCAATATCCCGACGGGCAACGAGCAATATAAACGCGCCCGTAGCGGTCCCGATAACGGCACTTGCCGCTTTCGCTGGCACGGCCGATCAACGCGCCGGCCACGGCGCCGACAGCGCCACCGACCACTGCGCCCTCGACCGGGTCATTGGCAACGGCCGCTCCGACCGCAGCACCGCCCAAGCCGCCGATCGCCGCTCCTTTTTCCGTCTGCGAACAGGCGCCCAGCGCCACCGTCAGCACCAGAATGGTAATCGCTTTCTTCATTTCAGTTCCTCTCTCACGGGATCGCCGTCCTCGCCGCCAAGCTTTAACTCGCAAACGGCTAATTTGATCCCGAAGGGAACGAATATTGCTGTTTCGAAGGCAGGCGCGGGTTGCGCCAACCGGCCTCGACAGCATTGAGAGTGCTCACGAATTAGCGTTCGGTAACGCAGCTTGGCAACCCGGCTTCGAAGCCTTGCGGTCGCCGCAGCCGGTGGAATCACCAGAACGAACCACCTCAGCGGCTGAACGGGATCAGCGCGCGCACTCTGGGGTCGCGCAGATAGAGCCCGCCCCACAGGACAACAGCGAGATAGACGCCGAACAGCGTGTGCGAGAGCAGCGGGTTACCGATGCGCACATGCGTGGAAATGGCGCCGCCCATATAGGCGGTGAGCAGGATGGCTCCGAGCACGGACGTGCGCGGCAGCGCATAAAGCACAGTCGAGATCAGACCGACGATGCCGAGCAGCCGCGCGATGTTGGGGTCATCTGGCCAGCCGAGTTGCGTCATCGTCTCGGTGACGATCTGCAGCGGCGGCAGCTTGATGACGCCGTCGAAGATCATGAAAAGGATGACAATGGCGCTAAGCGCGCGCCCGGTCCACAAGGCGCCGTTCGAGACGGGAGCGGCTTCTGAAATGCTCATTGGTGTTCCCTCCTTGGTTGGAGCCTGGCTGTTTTGCCAGCTTCGAGCCAAGGACGGCGGGCAGGGCGGCGATCCTACAAGGGTCGGTGCGCTTTTTCCGAACGCATGATTGAGTGAGAATGCATGACCGGAGGAGAGAGAATGACCGGCGAGACCAATCTCAAAAGACTACTGGCGTCGATGACGCCGCAACTGCTCCCCGATGTCCATGTTTTCGCGACCCTGGCGCCGGGTGGGGCCGTGCCGCACGGTCTTGATCCGGTCATGCAGTTTCGCGAGCGGGAAGGCACGACGCTGATCGTGACGGAGGACCAAGCGAAGGTAGCCGGCCTCGCCGGCACGTTCCGCTGCCGGATGATCACGCTCGACATCCATTCGTCGCTCGACGCCGTCGGCTTTCTGGCCGCGATCACGACGCGGCTCGCCGCTGCCGGCATGGGCGTCAATCCGGTCTCGGCCTTTTACCATGACCATCTGTTCGTCCTGGCGGAGCGGGCGGACGAGGCGCTCGGCCTCCTGCGGCAGCTGGCTGCGGAGAGCAGTGGCTAGCGCCTCGGCACATGGAAGCAGCGGGCATCGCTCGTCACACCTGGATATTCCGGCGCCACCCTCATCCTCCTGCCGCGACCTTTCCCGTGAACGGGGAAAAGAGAGCTATCGGCGGAAGGCCGCCCGCGACGCGCGGCCCGTGAGCGAGAGCCCAACGGCCGAAGGCCGAGCCCGCGACCGCGGGCCGCCGGTCGTCCGGCGCCCTCGCGGAGGGCCAGCCGCGAAGCGGCGGTGCGGCCCGTGAGCGAGAACAAAACGGCCGAAGGCCGAGCCCGCGACCGCGGGCCGCCGGTCGTCCGGCGCCCTCGCGGAGGGCCAGCCGCGAAGCGGCGATGCGGCCCGTGAGCGGAACTAAGCCGCCTTCTTCTTCGGCTGGATGAGGCTCCGTTCGACCAACAGCTCGGCGATCTGGACGGCGTTGAGCGCCGCGCCCTTGCGCAGATTGTCGGAGACGACCCACATCGACAGGCCGTTATCGACGGTCGAATCCTCACGGATGCGCGAGATGAAGGTGGCGTCCTCGCCGGCCGACTCGAGCGGCGTGATGTAGCCGCCGTTCTCGCGCTTGTCCAAGACCTGGCAGCCAGGAGCCTCGCGCAGGATCTCGCGCGCCTCGTCGGCGGTAATCGGCTTCTCGAACTCGATGTTGACGGCTTCCGAGTGGCCGATGAACACCGGCACGCGCACGCAGGTCGCCGTCAGCTTGATCTTGGGATCGAGCATCTTCTTCGTCTCGGCGACCATCTTCCACTCTTCCTTGGTGAAACCGTCGTCGAGGAAGACGTCGATATGCGGGATGACGTTGAAGGCGATGCGCTTGGTGAACTTCTTGACGTCGACCTGGTCGGCGACGAAAACCGCGCGGGTTTGCGTGAACAGCTCGTCCATGCCTTCCTTGCCGGCGCCGGAGACCGACTGGTAGGTGGCGACGACGACGCGCTTGATGGTGGCGACATCGTGCAGCGGCTTCAGCGCCACGACGAGCTGCGCCGTCGAGCAGTTCGGATTGGCGATGATGTTCTTGCGCGAGAAGAGTTCGACCGCGTCCGGATTCACTTCCGGCACGATCAGCGGCACGTCCGGGTCGTAGCGGAAGGCCGACGAATTATCGATGACGACGCAGCCCTGCTTGCCGATCTTGGGCGACCACTCCTTGGAGACATTGCCGCCGGCCGACATGACGCAGATGTCGGTGTCGGAAAAATCGTAGGTGTCGAGCGCCTTGACCTTCAGCGTGCGGTCGCCGAAGGAAACTTCGGTGCCCTGGCTGCGGCGCGAGGCCAACGCCACCACTTCGCTCGCCGGGAAGCCGCGCTCGTCCAGAATGTTGAGCATTTCGCGGCCCACATTGCCCGTGGCGCCGACTACCGCAACCTTGAAACTCATCGAAATCTCCTGTCCCTCTCCGCTTGGTTGTTGGAGAAAACCCGCCGGCCTCATGCGGGTTCTGTCCCCCGGGCCGAACCCGGGAGAGGGTGGTTAGGCCAAGGGAATCACACCGTTTTGGTGGTGGTTTTGGCCGTAGTTTTGCGAGAACGGACGGACGCGTCGAAACGCCCGGCCCGATGCTGTGCATCGTGGCTGGGGGCATCGAATGCCAGAAGAGCCAAATGGCCGCGCATTGAAGACGATCCCGTTCGCTGCCGGCTTTTACGCGCTTTGCGTAAAGAGTCAATTGGCGCAGGCTGCTGCCGCCTTGAGCCCGGCCTTTATCGCCGCCCAGCTTTCGACAGGCGATGTCGGCCTGTGCTCTTCGGCGATACGCCCGGCCAGCAAATCGCGCCAGGCATCGTCGTCTGTCATCCGTCGGATTGCGCCATACCAGCCGATCTGGTCGGTCGAACCGACCGCGGGCATCAGGCCGCCGGTCGCTTCGATCAGCGACGGCGTGGTCGAGACGATGACCGGGACCCCGAAATCCAGACACTCCGAAGCGGCATAGCCCCAGCCCTCGATATGCGAGGGGAAAACGCCGAAGCTGGCACTTCGATAATAGCCGATAAGCTCCTCGTCGCTGACCGGACCCGCGAAGACGATCTTTTCTTTCAGCCCCGCATGAGCCTTGAGATAGGCGCTGAGCTCCTCGACCATCCAGCCCCAGCGGCCGACGCAGACGAGCTTCGGCAACCGAACGCCTTCGTCGAGCGCCTGCTGCCAGATGCGGGCGAGCATGATGTGGTTCTTCCGGATCTCGACGGTCGAGCAATAAAGGATGTAGGGCTCGCCGGCCTCGAGCCGCGACGTCATCCTCAGCCGCGCGGCCTTCTCATGCAGCAGCGACGGCATCGGGAAGCGATGGACGGCCGGCAGATCTATGCCGGCCTTGCGCATGTGATCGCCAAGCATCGTCGCCGCGGTGTCGGAGGTGCAGAAGGCCGCCGCGCCGGACCGCACCAGCCGTTCGAGATTGGGCCCGAAGGCGGACTGCCATCTGTTCTTGGCGACAAGGTCGGGCCGCATGGTCGGGATCATGTCGTGGCAAAGAAAGGCTATGTTGTCGGGGCCGGCGCAAACCGCCGCTAACTTTTCGCCGACCAGCAGTTGGTTGCTGATCAGCACCGTTCGAGGCCCGACATCCTTCGTCGGCTGCGCCGCATCGCCGCGAAGCAAACCCGCCCGGAGACCGGCTCGCCTAGAGAAGCGATAGGCCCGCAGCAACAGCTTCGACACCGTGAAGGTGAAGCCGGGACGGCCGTTCGTCACCATTCCCGCAAGCTGGCGATCGGCTTCACTCTTGGCCATTGGATGGCGCCGCACCGCTTCGAACCCCTGTCGCAGCGCGGCAGCGGCTTGCAGTCGTGGCCGCTGCCGGAACGGCGCGATCTCGCTGACACCCAACTGCTCCATCTCGAATTTTTCGAGCACCCGGAAACGATGGCTGGAGAGATCGAGCGTCACCACCTCGACATCCGGGTCGGGATCGGCGAGCGCTGCCCTGACCATGAAGTCTTCCAGCCGCTGGATGCCGGCCAGCGCGCCGCGCCAGGCGAGCAGGCCGGTCGCGTCGATGCAGATTTTCCGTCTTTGGCCGCCGGGAGCGTCGGCCGCTTCTGGCAGCAGTGTCGAGTCCTTCTGGGCCATTGCTTCGCGGTCTGTGAGGCGACTTGCGGCTTCTATCCCGATTTGCCGCCTCTACGATAGCCGGCTGAACGCCATCGCTCTTGCCCGCCGGCCGGCGCTCATGTCAAATCGAGCAAAGGGAAAGAATTCGACGCTCGGGGGGATCTGATGCATGGCGAAGTTCTTCACTATGACGAGCACCAGGGCTTCGGCTTCATCAGCGGCGCCGACGGCAGGCGCTACAGTTTCGCGCGCGAGGACCTGCGTCGCGAGACAACGCTTGCCAGGGGAGCCCAGGTCGAGTTCCAGCCGAACGGCGAACGTGCCGGCAATGTCTTCTCGGTCCGCGGCCGGATGATCGATCCGGTTGACAACGCCGTTCCAGTTCCTGCCCGTCCGCTGCCGGGCAGCTCGCCTGCGGGGCAGCCGCATTTCGGCCGCAACGCCGAGGCCGAAACGGTGGAATCGACCGGCCTCTGGAGCTATTTCTGGCGTGGCGTGACGACGAACTACGTCAACTTCTCCGGCCGCGCCCGGCGCAAGGAGTTCTGGGGCTTTTGCCTGTTCTGGACGATCGGTCTTGTCGTCGCCATCGGCGTCGGCTTCTCCGCAGACCTGTCGCGCGGCAACGTCGAGGGCGGCGGCGATGAGCCGGTCGTCATGTTCAGCCTGCTCGGTCTTTACGTCCTGCTCACGTTCCTGCCGTGGGTCGCGCTCATCGTGCGCCGCTTGCATGATCTCGGCCTGACCGGCTGGCTCGCCATCCTCTGCTTCGTGCCTTATGTCGGCTGGCTCGCCACCCTGGTCTTCGGCCTGATCCGACCCAGGCCGGCGACAACAAGTGGGGGCCGGTGCCGGGCGGAGTTAGATTCTGACGGCCGCCGTCCTTAGTGCCTCGCCCGACAGCCTGAGGAAGATCTTCTGGCCATGGCGTTCGGCGCCGAGCCGCTCGTAGAAGCGCAGCGCACCCTCGTTCCAGTCCTCGGCGGTGAGGTCGATGCGGCCAATGCGCTTGTCGAGGCAATAGCCGGCGAGAAAGCCGATCAGCGCCTCACCCACTCCCGCGTTTCGTGCCTCTTGGCGTACGAACAGGTCTTTCAAGAACATCAGCCGGTCGAGATCAATGCCCGGATGCGCGATCGCGACCGAGGCCAGGCCGGCCACCTCGCCACCGGCGAAGGCCAGCGCGAAATGCGGATAGGCCGGGCTTTCCTCGCCGAGCCACTGCTTTGCCGTGGCCGTCGCCCGGGCATGGTCGAGCGGTGACTGCCGATAATGCGCCGCCATTGCGCAAAGCACGGTGGCGAGCGCCTCGGCGTCTTCGGTCGTCGCCCAGCGGACGTCGACCGCCGCCTCTGCCATGGGGATCAGCCCAGGAACTTGGCGATGATGGCGTCGCCCATCTCGGTGGTGCCGACCTCGGTCATGCCCTCGGACATGATGTCCTTGGTGCGCAGGCCGTCGTCGAGCACGGCGGCGATCGCCGCTTCGAGCTTGTCGGCTTCCACCGTCATGCCGAAGGAATAGCGCAGGCACATGGCGAAGGAGGCGATCATGGCGATCGGATTGGCGACGCCCTTGCCGGCGATGTCGGGCGCCGAGCCGTGCACCGGCTCGTAGAGCGCCTTGCGCTTCTTGGTCTTGACGTCCGGCGCGCCGAGCGAGGCCGACGGCAGCATGCCGATCGAGCCGGTGAGCATGGCGGCGATGTCCGAGAGCATGTCGCCGAACAGATTGTCGGTGACGATGACGTCGAACTGTTTTGGCCAGCGCACCAGCTGCATGCCGCCGGCATCGGCCAGCATGTGGTCGAGCTTGACGTCGGCATATTTCGCCTGATGCGTCTGGGTGACCACCTCGTTCCACAGCACGCCCGACTTCATGACGTTGCGCTTTTCCATCGAGGTGACATGGTTCTTGCGCGTGCGTGCCAGCTCGAAAGCGACGCCGGAGATACGCTCGATCTCGAACGTGTCGTAGACCTGGGTGTCGATGCCGCGCTTCTGGCCGTTGCCGAGGTCGATGATCTGCTTCGGCTCGCCGAAATAGACGCCGCCGGTCAGCTCGCGCACGATCAAGATGTCGAGGCCCTCGACCACCTCCTGCTTGAGCGAGGAGGAGGCGGCCAAAGCCGGATAGCAGATCGCCGGACGCAGGTTGGCGAACAGCTCCATGTCCTTGCGCAGGCGCAGCAGGCCGGCCTCGGGGCGCACCTCGTAGGGCACCTTGTCCCATTTCGGCCCGCCGACGGCGCCGAACAGCACGGCATCCGCCACCATCGCCTTTTCCATGTCGGCATCGGAGATCGCCGCGCCATGCGCGTCGTAAGCGCATCCGCCGACCAGCCCCTCGTCGGTGGCAAAGCCGCTGCCGAGCTTCGCGTTCATGGCCGCGATCAACTTCTTCACTTCGGCCATGGCCTCGGGGCCGATGCCGTCGCCGGCGAGCAGGAAGAGATTTTTCGAAGCCATGGAGAACCGTCCTGGGGAGAGAATTGAACCGCGGCCTTGCTAAACGCCGGGCGGGCTGTGCGCAAGGGGACGAGCCTCGAGATCCTTCACACCCCCTCTGCCCTGCCAGCATCTCGCAAGAGGCCGGTAGGCGCGCCATCACCGATGCGACAGGATATTCACCAGCCGCCCGAACGGATCGCGCACATAGAAGCGCCGCACGCCCCAGGGCTCGTCGGCCGGGCCGTATTCGACGGCAAAGCCAGCCTTGCGCATGCGGTCCAGCGCATCATCGACATCGTCGACCTCGATCGAGAGGTCCGGCACCGGCGTGCCCGAGCCGCCTTGCGACATGAAGCTGATCTGGACGGCCATGGTCTGCTGGGAGCCGTACGTGGCGATCCAGCCCATATCCATGAGCTGATCGAGGCCAAGCACGCCCTGATAGAAGCGCTTTGCCGCCGCAATGTCGGGCGTTTCGATATTCGCGACGATGCGTCTGACGTTGACCATGGGCCGCTCCTCGCTCCACGCCGTGGTGTGCCCAGCCGCTTCGCAGCCTGGGCGACAGGCATCAGACAGTGCGCCTGAGCGCCGTCACCTCGATCTCGATCTTCATCTCCGGTTTGTTGAGCTGGCAGACGATCATCGTCGCCGCCGGGCCAATGTCCCCGAACGCCTCGCCGAGGATCGGGAAGACCACGTCAACATAGGCCTGGTCGGTAATATAGTAATGCGCCCGCACCACATCGGCCATGTCGAAGCCGCCGTCGGCAAGGGCCTTAGCGATGGTGGCAAGACAATTGCGCGTCTGCGCCTCGACCGTGTCGGGCATCGTCATCGTGGCATAGTCGTAGCCGGTCGTTCCGGAGACGAAACACCAGTCGCCCTGCACCACCGCGCGCGAATAGCCGGCGGTTTTCTCGAAGGGGGAACCGGTGGAGATCAGCTTGCGCATGGGGCCTCGCAGGATTTGTTCGGTCATTCTGAAACGCATCCACAACCCAGTCGTGAGCCAGACAACGCGATGCTGGCGGGACAGAAGGGGGCGCGAAGGACGCAACCTGGCAATTGACGCTCGGGCTAATTCCCCTGCGTGTCGTCATAGGCCTTCTTGATATCCACCGGCCAGTCCTTTACCGGCGGCCAGGCATCCGGCTCGCCATTTTGGCCGCGGCGGGCGAAATAGACCTTGTGCTTGACCGGGTCGACCGCCATGAAGCCGTCATTGCCGCCGCAGTCATGCGGCACGCAGCCGGTGGCATAGAAGGCGCCGGAAGCGGTCTTTTCGGTGCCGCCGCCGACCAGCAGGCTGGTCGCCATGTCGGGCATATCGTCGCCCAGCAGCGCCTGCGCCGCCTTGTAAACCGCTTCGTTATGGAACGCGTCGATGATGTTGTCGTATTTCGACGAATCGACGTCCTTCCAGTCGGTGCCGGGTTCCGGCGTGTAGGTCAGGTTTCCGGAGGTCGTCAGCCCCTCGGTCGGCGACCATTGCAAGGCCGGCTTGGTTGCTCCGGGCAGCAGGAAAGGCACGAAATAGATGGCGTCGTCGGAAACCGCGGCCGGTGGCGCGCCGCATTCGTCCTGCTCGACCGTCGTGGTCCGGATCTCGCCGTCCTTCGGCTTCCAGACGATGACCTTGGCCGGGCCGCACTGGTTGCCGCCGTCGCCGACATCGACCAGCGCCACGTTGACGTCGTCGATCTTGACGATCCTGTCGAAGGAGACGTCGTAATTGCTGGCCAGCTGCTTGCCGTCATAGGCGAGCACCTTCTCGCCGTCCTGCTCCGGCTGCGTGATGGTGAGTTGGCCGCCTTCGAACGGGATCGGCGCCTGTTTGTCGGTGTCGGCGGGAGCGGCGTCGGAAGTGCTCGATGCGCCTTGATCGGCCGCCGCTTGATTGGCGGCGGGCTGGTCGGAAGCCGCGGGCGCCTGCGGCGCCGTCTGGCTCTGCGCGGTCGCCCCGGACACCGCCAGAAGGATCGCCGCCAAGGCGCAGGCGCCGGCCAGAAGCGAGCGTGTCATGACTGTCCCTCCGTTCAGCCGCCACGGACCCGGCCGCTTGCGGCCGGGCTATCTCTCACAAGTGCCTCAGCCGTTCAGGCCCAGGGGCGCAGCTCGGCGTTCTTCTTCTCGAAGGACGCGATGGCGCCGGCCTTCTCCATGGTCAGTCCGATATCGTCGAGGCCGTTCAAGAGGCAATGGCGCTTGAAGTCGTCGAGATCGAACTTGACCACGCCGCCATCCGGGCCGCGGATCTCCTTGGCTTCGAGGTCGATCGACAGCGTGGCGTTGGAACCGCGCGAGGCGTCGTCCATCAGCTTGTCCAGGTCTTCCGGGCTGACCGTGATCGGCAGGATGCCGTTCTTGAAGCAGTTGTTGTAGAAAATATCGGCGAACGACGTCGAGATGACGCAGCGAATGCCGAAATCGAGCAGCGCCCAGGGCGCGTGCTCGCGGCTCGAGCCGCAGCCGAAATTGTCGCCGGCGACCAGGATCTGCGCCTTGCGATAGGCCGGCTTGTTGAGCACGAAATCCGGGTTCTCCGTGCCGTCGTCCTTGTAGCGCATCTCGGCGAACAGGCCGGTGCCAAGCCCGGTGCGCTTGATCGTCTTCAGATAATCCTTCGGGATGATCATGTCGGTATCGACGTTGACGATCGGCATGGGCGCCGCGACGCCGGTGAGCTTGGTGAATTTGTCCATGGTCCTTACCCGTCTTCTCTCTGCGGGGAATTTTGCGCACGCTTTACACAAAGCCGGCGGCAAATGAAAGGCAACTGTTGTCGCGTGGCTTGGGCGATCGAACACAAGATCGGGATCGGCTGCTTTCAAAATCCCGGCCGATCGGGCACCTTGGCCGCATGGCGCCGACTTCGAAGGTCCTTTACGCAAGCGAACCCACGCTCGATGTCGGCGAATTCCGCCGCGTGCTGGTGGAATCCGGCCTCGGCGAAACACGGCCGGTCGACGACGAAGCTCGGCTGAAGGCAATGCTCGGCAATGCCAATCTGGTGCTGACGGCACGGCTCGATGTCGACGGCAGTCCGCTTGTCGGCGTCGCACGCGGCGTCACGGACTTCTCCTGGGTGTGCTACATCTCCGAGCTCGCCGTATCGGCTTCGGCGCAGGGGCTCGGCATCGGCAAAGGCCTGATGGACGAGGCACGCCGCCAGCTCGGCACGTCCGTCGCCATCAGCCTGATCTCGATGCCTGACGCGGTCGGCTTCTACGAGCGCATCGGCATGAAACGCATGCCCGACGCCTTCTGGTTCTCCCGCAAGCGCTGATGCCATTCACTGGCAAGTGATCGGTCGATCTGTCGCGACGCTTGACATGCAACCAAATGGTTGCATATTAAGGCCATGACCATGGATGCCGTCTTTCGCGCTTTGGCCGACCCGACCCGCCGCCAATTGCTGGACAGCCTCTATGCCAGGAACGGACAGACGCTGAACGCGCTCTGCGAGCGGATGGACATGACGCGCCAGGCGGTGACCAAGCACCTGGCAATTCTCGAGGAGGCGAACCTCGTCGCCACCGTTCGCCGTGGCCGCGAGAAGGAGCATTACCTCAACCCCGTTCCGATCAACGAGATCGCCGAGCGCTGGATCGGCAAATTCGAGCGCCATCGGCTGGATGCCTTGAGCGACCTGAAGAAACGACTTGAAAGGGAAGAGCCGTGAGCGACAACACTTTCGTCTACGTCACCTACATCCGCACCACGCCCGAAAAGCTTTGGACGGCGCTGACCGATCCGGAGTTCAACCGGCAGTTCTTCCTCTGCTCCTACCAGGAGAGCGACTGGAAGGTGGGTTCGAGCTGGAAGCTGATCTTCCCGGACGGCCGCGTGGCCGACTCGGGCGAGATCCTCGAGATCGATCCGCCCAGGCGTCTGGTCATCAAATGGCGCAACGAATGGCTGCCCGAGGTGAAGGAAGACGGCTACACGCGCTGTACCTTCACCATCGAAAAGGACGGCGAGCTGATGAAGCTTGCCGTCACCCACGAGGCCGACGGCCCGCACCGGCTGATCCCGAACGTGTCCAACGGCTGGCCGCTGGTGCTGGCGAGCCTCAAGAGCCTGCTCGAGACCGGCAAGGGTTTCGAGCGCCCGCCATCGAAGGGCTGAACGACGCATTGAACGGCCGCGGAGGAGGTTGGCAATGATACTGCCGCATAGCTGGCCGCGCGCCATGGCGAACACAGAGACGGTCATGGCTTCGGCGGAACTTCCCGCTTCGCCGCAACAAGTCGTCACCGCGCTTCTCACCAGCGACGTCGAGCGCTGGTGGGGGTCGGCCGAGACCTACCGGATGATCGGCTGGGCCGCCGATCTGCGCGTCGGCGGATCGTGGCGCGTCATCGTGAGGACGGCCGACGGCAGGACCCTGCCCGCCAGCGGCAGCTTCCTCGAGATCGCGACGGGGCTCAGGGTCGTGCAGACGAGGCGCTACGATTGGGATCACCCGACGCTCGGCCGTCACGAAACGACGGTTGCCTATCTGCTGGAGCCGACCTCTGCCGGCACGCGGCTCACCGTGTGCCATGGCGGCTTCGCCGGCTTCCCGGACGCCGCGGCGGAGCACGCCGAAGGCTGGGCGCGCGTGCTCGGCTGGCTACAGGCACATCTGGGCTGCCGCCTCGCCGCCCGAGCCCCGCCTTGACCTGCACGCGCGCCTGTCCAGATTGTCGACATGGCACAAAACAAATCTTTTGTCGGAACAGCCGGATGGACCATACCGGCAGCGCACAGGTCCTCTGTTCCGGCGACGGGCTCGCAATTGGAGCGTTACGCTTCGCGTCTTCCTGTCGTGGAGATCAACTCCTCGTTCTACAAACCGCATCAGCGCGAAACCTATGAGCGCTGGGCGTGCTCGGTCCCGGATCGTTTTCGGTTCTCTGTCAAAATCCCCAAAGCCGCGACCCATGAGCGCCGCCTGGTAGATTGCCATGATCTTCTGGATGCTTTCATGGGTGAGGTCGGAGGTCTCGGTGAAAGGCTGGCCGCGCTCTTGGTCCAGCTGCCGCCCAGTCTGCAGTTCGACAGGCAGATAGCCAAAAGGTTCTTCGCCTTGTTGCACGACAAGACCGACTGCCGCTTGGTCTGCGAACCGCGTCACGCCAGTTGGTTCGAGCCGGGAGCGGATGCTTTGCTGAGCCGCCTCCGTGTCGGGCGCGTGGCGGCCGACCCTGCCTCAGTTGCCGCCGCTTCCGCGCCCGGCGGCTGGCATGAGCTCGCCTATTTCCGCTTTCATGGCGCGCCGCATGTCTATTTCTCGGACTACGACGCCGGCCGACTGTTGGAGATCAGCGCTCAGCTCGCCGACGCGGGCGCCTCAGCCACCGAGGTGTGGTGCATTTTCGACAATACGGCGCGCGGGCATGCGCTTGGCAACGCCTTGTCCGTCGATGCGATTATGCGTCAGATGACGTTCAATTCCCTGAACGCCCGCCCCTCAGCGACGCGCTCATATCCGAACGCCGTGCAATCGATCGTCCGATAGCCGCCATGCACGATGAGTTCCGAGAGCGCCTTGCCCACCGCCGGCGCCTGCTGCAGGCCATGGCCGGAGAAGCCGTTGGCGAAGAGGAAGTTTTCCACCTCCGGATGCGGCCCGATCACCGCGTTCTGGTCGAGGGTGTTGTAATCATAGTGCCCGACCCAGGCGCGTGTCGGCTTGATTGCCTCGAAGGCCGGGACGCGGGTGGCTAAAGTCGGCCAGATCACGTCCTCGAACAGCGGCCACTCGACCTCGAAATCCTTGGGATCGGGTGCATGGTCGCCTTCCTCCGGCTCGGCGCCGCCGGTGAGATAGACCGAGCCTTCCGGCCGCACATAGATGCCGGAGGGATCGACCAGCAGCGGCATGTCGGCATATTTTTCCCGTGCCTCGAAGACGAAGACGTTGCGCTTGCGCGGCTCGACCGGCAGTGCGAGCCCCGCAAAGGCCGCCACCTTGCCGGCGTTCGGGCCGGCGGCGTTGACGATGATGCCCGCTTCCAGCGTCTCGCCATTGTCGAGGGCGACGCCGGTGACCCGACTGCCCTGGCGCGTGATACCGGTGGCCGACGCGGTGATGAAGTCGATCCTCCTCTCGCGCAGCGCTTTGCGGAACAGCATCAGCAGCGCATGCGCGTCGAACCAGCCCTCGCCGCCGCGGCCATAGGCGCCGGCGGAAATGCCTTCGGTCGAAAGCCAGGAGAAGCGGCGGGCGAGCTGGCCTGCATCCTCCAGCACGATATCGGCGCCCTCGGCGATCTGCGCCTCGTGATTGGCCTTGAGGATCGGCAGCCCCGCCTCGCCGGCGAGGATCAGATAACCGCCCTCGCGAAAGCCGATGTCGGCATCGGCGCCGAAAGTCTCTTTCAGCCGCCGGAACAGCTTCAGCGTGAATTGCGACAGGCGGATGTTTTCAGGAATGGAAAATTGCTGGCGGATCGAGGCCAGGGACAGCGTCGTCGCCGCTTGCGAGAATTGCGGATCGCGCTCGATCAGCGCGATGGAGCCGGTAAAACCTTCTTCGCGCAGATAGTAGGCGACCGAGGACCCGACGATGGCGCCGCCGATGATGACGATGTCGTAACGCACTTTGTTCTCCGATTCGCCGGTCCTCACGCGACCGGCAAATTGATCTCGAAGCGCGCGCCGCGTTCGGAGTCAACCAGCGTTATCGTGCCATCATGCGCTTTCAGGAGGGCCAGCACGATGCCGAGGCCCATGCCGGTGCCGCCGGCCTCGCGCCTTGTGGTGAAGAACGGCTCGAAGATTTTTGCGCGATTGGCCGCCGAAATGCCGCCGCCGTCGTCGCCGACATGGAGAGCCACCCTTTCGCCCGCCTTTTCGGCGCCGACCGTCACCTGCTTCGCGCCGTGCCGTGCGGAATTGTCGACGAGGTTGGCGAGCACGATCGCGAGATTCTCGCCCGAGATGCCGAGGCCGATATCGCTGCCCGATTCGACTCGTACCTCCAGCCTGGCGTCGACCGGCAGCAGCGCCAGCGCCGCGCCGATTGTCGTGCTTTCGCCGCTCGGCGCCAGGTTTTCCGCGCGCGCCAGTTCGAGCAGCCGGCGCACCAACAGATTGAGCCGTCCGGCATCGGTGACGATGTTGTTGGAAAAACGCCGTCGCTCGGCCTCGTCCATCGTCCCGCCGGAATCCCTGAGCAGCTCGGCCGCGCCCTGGATCGCCGTCAGCGGCGATTTCAGCTCATGCGAGACATGGGTGGCGAAGGTCTGGATGCTGTCGGAGCGCGCCTGGAGTTTTTGCGCCATGTCGAGGAAGGCGGCCGACAGCGCCGCCATCTCGCGCGTGCCGTGATGGGCGAGCGGCCGCATTGCCTCGCGGTCGCCGGCGGCGATGCGTTTGGTGCGCTCGATCAGCGCATAGATCGGCCGGCTGACGGTGCGGATGAACACCAGCGCGATCAGCAGCGTACCGCCGAGAATCGCGATCGCCGCGAGCGTGACCTTGCCGCGCTCGCCATAGAGATGTTTCACGATGTTGTTCGGCGTCCGCGACATATAGACCACGCCGGCGACCCTGCCGTCGAGCTCGACCGGCAAGGCGACGAAGACGCGCACCTTGGTGCCGCGACTCACCGAATAGAGCGGCGGCGGCGGCTGGTCGGGAATCCGCAGGCGAAGCTCGCTTGCATAGGCGCCTGCGAGCGCCTGCCGCACCTCCTCGACCTCAACGAAAGACTGTCCGACCTCACCGCCGCCGGCAATCACCACGCCATGCGGATCGAGCAGCCGGAAGCCGGCAAGCGTTGTCTTCTGCGCCTCGTCCAGAATGCCGTCGAGCTTTGCGCCTATGGCCGCGAAGTCCGGATCGGCGGTGGCGGGAACGGCCGCGGGTCGCGACGGCATGACATTGTCGGAGGCAAGGTCGAGCTGCGGCTCGATCGGCTGATAGGGGTAATTATTGTCCTTTGCCGGATCCGCCGAGATCGGCGTTCCCAACCGTTCCGGTGCAATGCCGGCCGCGCGCACCGCATCGGCATAGACGGCGGCAATCACCGCGCCCTGTGCGATGAGCTCGCCCTCGGTCTGGCGGATCAGCTGGTTTTCATAGAGCCGGAAGAAGAACAGCCCGACCAGCGGCAGCGCCATCACCACGATCAGGATGGCGACGACCACGGTGGCGAGCCTGGGCCGCCATTTCTCCTTGCTCAGCCACCGCATCGGCCGAGCCGGAAGCCGACGCCATGCACGGTCGCGATCGCATCCGAACAGCCGACCGCCGCCAGCTTGGCGCGGATGTTGCGGATATGGCTGTCGACGGTGCGTTCCGAGACATGGATGTTGGACTGGTAAGCATTGGCCATCACCGCATCGCGGCCAAGCACATGCTGCGGGCGGCCAAGAAAACCTTTCAGAATCGCGAACTCGATCGCTGTTAGGGTGAGCGGCCTGCCTTCAAAGCTCGCCGCATGGCTTGCCGGAACCAGCACCAGCTTGCCATGCGCGAACCGACGGTCGTCAGCGTCTTCCTCCACCACCGCCGGGCGCGCCCGCCGCAGGATGACGTTGACGCGGGCAACCAGCTCGCGTGGGCTGAACGGTTTCGTCACATAGTCGTCGCCGCCCATTTCAAGGCCGAGGATGCGGTCGATTTCTTCATCGCGGGCCGACAGGAACAGCACCGGCACGTCGGAGCGCTGCCGCAGCCTGCGGCAGACCTCCAGCCCGTCCATTTCCGGCATGCCGATGTCCAGCACGATGAGGTCGGGCGCGCGGCGCTCGACCGCTTGCAGCGCGGCGGCGCCGTCAGCGACGGCGGCCGTCTTCATGCCGGCCTTTTCCAGCGCGAAGCAAATGATCTCGCGGATATGCGGATCGTCGTCGGCGACGAGGATGTTGTGCGGCATGGAATCGGCAGCTCGCTGAATACGGTTTTGTCATGACAGGATTAGCAAGCGGGCCGTGCTTGTCGAGAGCGCGCAAAGGCCGCCAGTCGTGAAAGCTGGCGTCAAGACCGAACCGTCCCGAGCGCCGCCGCTCGCATGGCATGCCGCAGCCGTGATCTTGGGATGAAAGGAAGCATGACCGCCGTTATGCGCGGCCTCTGCGGCTCGACCAACCACCAGCCTTCGTTGCGGAGGCGCCGGGGCAGGGACCAGCGGGATCTGTGATGTGTTCGCATGCCGCCTGTTTCGCCGGCGGCTGCGGAAAGCGCGCGGCGGATTGGAGGAGGTTTTCCGCAAGGATTTGCAGATTTCGTGCAGGAGCAAAGTCGTTTCAGGCTGGCGCCGCCCCTCACCTGCCTGCCGGCATCCTCTCCCCGTATAGTGACGGGGAGAGGGGCGCTGCCATCGCCGGCTTCGCTTCGACAATTAGCCAGAACGCAAATGAGTTCTATGGTGCCGCGCCTTGCCTCACTCGTCTCCAGCCTGCATAGATCGGCCATGACCTCTGACACCTACCGCCCGCGCCGCTCGGTGCTCTACGTGCCCGCTTCAAAAGACAAGGCGCTGGCCAAGATCCCCTCGCTCGCCTGCGATACCGTCATCATCGACCTCGAGGATGGCGTGGCGCTGGCCGACAAGGTTTCCGCCCGCCACAAGCTTACCGGCATCCTCGCCGCGCGGCCGGCGCGCCGCTGCGAGATGGTGGTGCGCATCAATCCGCTCGGCAGTGAATGGGGCATCGACGACCTGTTAACCGTCGCCAAGGCAGAGCCCGACGGCATTCTTTTGCCCAAGATCGGCACGCCGCGCGACATCCTCGAGGCCGGCGACCTGCTCGACGACAATTTCGCGCCGGATATCGTTAAACTGTGGGCAATGATCGAGACGCCCAAGGCGCTGCTCAACGTCGGCGCCATCGCCGAGCTTGGCCGCGATCAGGCGTCTCGCCTGGCTTGTTTCGTTGCCGGAACGAACGATCTGGTGAAAGCGACCGGCATTCTGGCAACGCCCGACCGACGCTATCTCACGCCCTGGCTGCTGCAGCTTGTGCTCGCCGCCCGCGCCGGCGGCCTCGACGTGATCGACGGCGTCGCCAACGACTTTCGCGACCTGGACGCCCTGGCGCGGGAATGCGCCGAGGCGGCCGCCATGGGTTTCGACGGCAAATCGCTGATCCACCCCGCCCAGATCGAGCCCGCGAACCGCGCCTTTGCGCCGGCGCCGGAGGCGCTGGCCAGGGCGCGCGCGATCAGGGAGGCGTTCTCACGGCCCGAAAATGCCGGCAAAAGCGTCATTGCGCTGGACGGCCGCATGGTCGAGCGGCTGCATCTGGCGGAAGCCGAGAAACTTCTGGCGAAGGCCGCAATCATCGGCGCATGATGCGCTCGAGCGATTCCAGGAAGATAGACAAGCATTGGTCACGACAGGGTCGAAAATGAAACTCTACCGCTTTCTGTCCGGTCCGGACGATTCCACTTTCTGCCATAAGGTGACTTCGGCCCTGAACAAGGGCTGGCACCTGTTCGGCTCGCCGACCTATGCCTATGACAAGACGACCAAGTCGATGCGCTGCGGCCAGGCCGTGGTGAAGGATGTCGAGGGCCAGGAATATACGCCCGACACCAAGCTCAGCGAGTGGTAGGAAAGGGCGGCAGCCCTCTCAGTCGTCACCCCGCCGCTGCCTGCTCCGCCGCTTCCTCGATCCGCTCCATGTCGTCGTCCGACAGGCCGAAATGGTGGCCGATTTCGTGGATCAGAACGTGGGTGACGATGTCGCCCAGCGTCTCCTCGTTCTCGGCCCAATAGTCGAGGATGGCGCGGCGGTAGAGCGTGATGCGGTTCGGTCCCTCGCCGGTTTGCGGGTTCCAGCGCTCGGCGATGCCGCGCCCCTCGAACAGGCCAAGCAGATCGAAGGGCGTCTCCAGCGACAGGTCGTCCATGATCTCGTCGGTCGGAAAATCGGCGATCTGGATGATGATCTCGCCGGTGAGCTTGCGGAACTCCTCCGGCAGATGGGCGTAGGCCTCCAGCGCCAGAAGTTCCATCTCATCCATCGATGGCGAGAGTTGGTCATGCCAGATGCGGGTCTTGTAGATGCGGGCCATGAGGTTTCCTTTGACCTCGGCATATAGGCTTTCGCGCCGGTCGAGGCAAATGGGCCCGGCTGGCTGGGTCTTGGAAGCTGAAAGCCGAAGGAATAAATTCCTTGCGACTCCGCTTGACTCTTCCAGGCCCCTCTGGAATCTATAAGAACATAACAGGAACAACTACTGCCGGAAGTGAACGTCATGGCGATAAGCGCCGTGGCGCGGGAAACTGTTTTTGCCCTGCGCCGCCAGATCGCGAAGATCGAGGGAACGCTGCCCGAGCGCCTGGAAGCGCCGGCTTCCGGCGCGCCAAAAGCGATTCCAGGAACAGTGCGAAGCGGTTTTCCGTCCGGACTTGCGGAAAAACAAATAGCTGGCGATGCCGCGGGATCGGACGCCACCCCCGAAATCACCATCGTCCGGCGCGGCCTCGCTGTGGCCTCGCCTGCCTTCCTGCACACCGGCATAGAACGCCTCGACACCGCCCTCGGCGGCGGCGTGCCCAAGGCGGCGCTCAGTGAAATCCATGGGTTGGAGACCCGCGATGCCGGCGCCGTCGCCGGCTTTGCGCTGTCGCTCGCCAGCCTGATCCTTAAACAGAAGCAGGGCCTGCCGGTCCTCTGGATCGGAACGGCGGAGATTTTCCGCGAGGCCGGCTTTCCCTATGCCAGGGGCCTCAACGCCTTCTTCGGCATCGAGCCCGAACAATTGCTGTTTTCCGAAGCGCCGAAACTGGTCGACGCGCTGTGGATCGCCGAGGAGGCCGCCCGCATGACGGCCTTCGCCGCCGTCCTCCTCGAGATCCGCGGCAGCCCGCGGCTTCTCGACCTTACCGCGACGCGGCGGCTGCACGCCCGTGCCCAGAGCGCCGGCCGGCCAGTATTTTTGCTGCGTCAGGCCGGCCAGGCCGAGCCCACCGCGGCGCCCGTGCGCCTCATTGTTTCGGCAGCGCCCGCGGCGAGCCGCGAAACGCTCGCCGGCGCGCTGGCCGGCTCGATCGGCCGCCCCGGCTTCACCGTCGATATCGGCAAGAGCCGCACGGCCCTGCCCGGACAATTCACACTGGAGTGGAACCCTGATGAGCACGCTTTTGCCGAAAGAAGGCCCGAGGAAGAGCGGGCAACGAATTCTGTCGCTGTGGTTCCCCTATCTTTGCGCGGAGCGGATCCTGCGCCAGCGTCTGGGGCGGTCCTGGCGTTCCCGGCCCTCGCATCCCCTGCCCCCATCTTACCCACCGCTTGTGATCAGCCATCGCGACAGCAACGCCCAGCGCATCGCAGCCCTCGACGAGCGGGCTGAGGCGCTGAAGCTGAAGCGCGGCATGGGCATTGCCGACGCGCGCGCCATGCATCCGTCGATCGATGTGGTGGAGGCCGACCCGGAGGCCGACCGCCGCCTGCTCGAAGGCCTCGCCGACTGGTGCGACCGCTACACGCCGCTGGTGGCGATCGACGGCGAGGACGGGCTGTTTCTCGACGTCACCGGCTGCACGCACCTGTTTGGTGGCGAGCGGGCCATGCAGGACGAGATCCTCACCCGTTTCTTCCAGCAGGGTTTCGATGTTCGCGCCGGCCTCGCCTCGACGCCGGGCGCCGCCTGGGCGGCGGCGCGCTTCCACGGCGACCGCATCGTTGCCGGCGGCGAGGAGGCGGCGCTGCTTTCGCCCCTGCCGCTTTCGGCGCTGCGCATCGCGCCGGAAACCCGCGCCAGCCTGGAAAGCGTCGGCCTGCGCACGGCGGGGGCGGTGATGGCCGCACCCCGCGCGCCGCTCGCCCGCCGCTTCGGCGCCACCTTGCTTCTGCGCCTCGACCAGGCGCTCGGCCGGCTCGACGAGGCGGTGTCGCCGCGCCTTCCCGTGGCACCGCTCTCGGTCGAGCGCCATCTTGCCGAGCCGATCGTGCTCACCAGCCGCTCGATGTCGTCGGTGAGCCGGCTTGCCGTGGCCTTGAAGGCCGACCTCGAGCGCCGCGGCGAAGGGGCGCGGGCGCTCGCCCTTCTCCTCTTTCGCGTCGACGGCCTCGTCAGCCGCATCGCGGTCGGCACCTCGCGCCCCATGCGCGAGCCGCAGCTGATCCGAAAGCTGTTTCACGAACGGCTGACCGCGCTGGAACAGACCATCGATGCCGGCTTCGGCTTCGACCTCGTGCGGCTGTCGGTGCTTTCGGTCGCCGCCTTCGACATGCTGCAGGGCGACCTTGCCGGCGAGACAAGCGACGATGACGCCGACATCGCTTTATTCGCCGATCGCGTGCGTGCCCGCCTCGGCGAAGCCGCCGTGCTGAAGCCGGTCGTCGTCGATAGCCACCTGCCGGAGCGCGCCGTTGCCTCGGTTCCTTTCGCGGAGGCGCCGCAAAGGCGCAGGCCGCCGAAGCCCGATCGGACAGCACCGCCGATGACCATCTTCCCGCCGGAGCGGCCGGTACGGCTGTTCCGCTCACCCGAGCCGATCGAGGTGCCGGCGACCGAGATCCCCGAGGGCCCGCCGATGAATTTCCGCTGGCGGCGCGCGCTTTACCGCGTCGCCCGCGCCGAAGGGCCGGAGCGCATCGCCGCCGAATGGTGGCGGCAGCTGCCCGGCGAGGAAGAGGCGCCGACGCGCGACTATTACCGCATCGAGGACAGCGAGGGACGTCGCTATTGGCTCTACCGCCAGGGCCTCTACAGCAGCGCCTCGCAGGCCGCGCCGCGCTGGTTCATGCACGGGGTCTTCGCATGAACGCGCTGACCGCCATCCCCTATGCCGAGTTCGGCATCCAGTCGAACTTTTCCTTCCTGCGCGGCGCCTCCAAGCCCGAGGAGCTGGTGGTCACGGCGAAATTCTACGGCTTTTCCTCGATCGGCCTTGCCGACCGCAACACGGTCGCCGGCGTCGTGCGGGCCTGGCAGCAGGCCAGGGTCGAGAAGCTGGCCTATCATCCCGGTTGCCGCCTGGTTTTCTGCGACGGCACGCCGGACATTGTGGCTTACCCCCGCGACCGCAAGGGCTGGGGGCATCTCTGCCGCATGCTGACGCAGGCCAATCTGCGCGACGAGAACGAGAAGGGCGCGACGCTGCTCGAACTCAGCGACCTTCTCGAATGGGGCGATCTGATGTCGTTGGCCATCCTGCCCAACCTGTCGGGAGGCGCGGAAGACAATCTGACGCTCATTAGCCGGCTTAAGGATCGTTTCGGCGCCGCGCTTCGGCTTGCCGTGGCGCCTGATTACGGCGGCAACGACCGCTTCCGTATCGAGCAGGCGGCGGCGATGGCCCACCATCTGCACATCCCGCTGATGGCGACCAACGACGTGCTCTATCATGCCGCCGACCGCCGCCCGCTGCAGGACGTGCTGACCGCGATCCGCCTCAACACGCCGGTTTCCGAGGTCGGGCTGGAGCTGACGGCAAATGCCGAGCGTCATCTGAAGACGCCGCTGGAGATGGCGCGGCTTTTCCGCCGACACCCTGAAGCGCTGGCGGAGACGCTGCGCTTCGCCGACGAGCTCACCTTCTCGCTCAGCGACCTCGAATACAATTATCCGGACGAGCCGACGGAATCCGGCCTCGGACCGCAGGCCGAGCTCGAACGCCTAGCGCGGGAAGGAGCGGCCGTGCGCTATCCGGCCGGAATCCCGGAAGAAGTGCTGCGGCGCATCGGCAGCGAGCTCGCTCTGATCGAGCGGCTGAACTATGCGCGCTATTTCCTGACCGTCTATGACATCGTGAAATTCGCCCGCAGCAAGGGTATCCTTTGCCAGGGGCGCGGCTCGGCCGCCAATTCGGTCATTTGCTTCTGCATCGGCATCACCGAGGTCGGCCCTGACCGGATCGATGCCCTCTTCGAGCGCTTCATCTCCGAGAAACGTAACGAGCCTCCCGACATCGACGTCGACTTCGAGCATGAACGGCGCGACGAGGTCATCGCTTATATTTACGAGAAATACAGCGCCAAGCGCACTGCGCTGGCCGCCGCCGTCATCAGCTATCGCGGCCGCTCCGCCCTGCGCGAGGTGGCGAAGGCCATGGGCTTGTCCGAAGACGTCAGGAGCGCCCTGTCGAGCACCATCTGGGGCTGGTCGACCTCGGAGCTCGGCGAAAGGGAAGCCAATGCCGGCGGCCTTGACCGCGCCGATCCGCTGTCGCGGCAGGTGCTGGAACGCGCCAACGAGATCATCGGCTTCCCCCGCCATCTCTCCCAGCATGTCGGCGGCTTCGTCATCACCCGCGACCGGCTCGACGAGGTCGTGCCCATCGTCAAGACGGCGATGGAAGAGCGCAAGATGGTCGAGTGGGACAAGGACGATCTCGACGCGGTGAAGATCCTCAAGGTGGATGTGCTGGCGCTCGGCATGCTGACCTGCCTGAAGCGAGCCCTGACCCTGCTCACGCATCATTATCCGCAGGCGCGTGACAAATACGGCCGGCCGCATCAGTTGAGCTCGCTCCCGCCGGAGGACCCTCGCGTTTACGACATGATCTGCCGGGCCGACACGCTGGGCGTCTTCCAGATCGAGTCGCGCGCCCAGATGTCGATGCTGCCGCGGCTTAAACCGCGTGAATTCTACGATCTCGTCATCGAGGTGGCTATCGTGCGGCCCGGCCCGATCCAGGGCGACATGGTGCACCCCTATCTGCGTAGACGGCAGGGCAAGGAGAACGCCGAATACCCGAAGCCGGAACTGAAGGAGATTCTCGGCAAGACGCTGGGCGTGCCGCTGTTCCAGGAGCAGGCGATGAAGATCGCCATCGTTGCCGGCGGCTTCCAGCCGGGCGAGGCCGATGAGCTGCGGCGCGCCATGGCCACCTTCAAGCGCACCGGCACGATCGGCAACTACCGCCAGCGCATGATCGACGGCATGGTCGACAAGGGCTACCAAAAGGAATTCGCCGAACGTTGCTTCAAGCAGATCGAAGGCTTTGGCGAATATGGCTTTCCGGAAAGCCATGCCGCCTCCTTCGCGCTGCTGGTCTATGCCTCCTGCTGGTTCAAGACCTTCTATCCCGACGTCTTCTGCGCCGCGATTTTGAACTCGCAGCCGATGGGGTTCTATCAGCCCGCCCAGCTGGTTCGCGACGCGCGCGACCATGGCGTGGAGGTGCGTGAGGTCGATATCAACCATTCCGTCTGGGATTGCACGCTGGAGGGGGCCGGTTTCGATCCTTCGCGCATCCTCGAACGCCATGCCTCGATGCGCGGCGTCATCGAGACGGCTCATGCGGTGCGGCTTGGCTTCCGTCAGATCAAGGGGCTTTCGGAGGAAGGGATGGAGGCCGCCGTCGCCCGGCGCGGCGACGGCTATCGATCGGTCAGGGATGTCTGGCTGCGTTCGGGCCTCGATGTCGGCGAGATCGAAAGGTTGGCCCAGGCCGACGCCTTCCGCTCGCTCGGCCTCGACCGACGCGCGGCGCTCTGGGAGGTGCGCGCGCTGGACGGCAGGAGCGCAGCCGAGAAACTGCCGCTGTTCGACCAGCCCACGCTCCGCTTGCGCGAGCTGGAGCCCGAGACGAAGCTGCCGAAAATGCCGCTCGGCGAGCATGTCGTCCACGACTATCGCTCGCTCGGCCTGTCGCTGAAGGAACATCCCGTCGCCTTCCTGCGCGAGCGGCTTGACCGCGCCGGCATCACCCCTAATGTCCGCCTGCCGTCGGTGCGCGACGGCCGCCGCGTCACCGTCGCCGGCCTGGTGCTGGTGCGCCAGCGCCCCGGCAAGGGCAATGCGATCTTCCTAACCCTGGAGGACGAAAAGGCGATCGCCAATGTCATCATCTGGCCGCGCGTCTTCGACCGCTTCCGCTCTATCGTGATGGGCGCGCGCTTCATCCGCGTCACCGGCAAGCTGCAGCAGGAATCGGATGTCATCCACATCGTCGCCGACAGGATCGAGGATTTGACGCCCTGGCTGAGCGTCCTCCTGCAGGAGCCGCCCACCATCGAGCATCAGCCCGCCGGGTCACCGAATGGACCGGAGCGCTCCGCGAACCGCAGCCTGCCGGGGCGGCAGGATGTCGACGCCCTGTCGGGCGCGGCGCAACAGGTCATGCCCAAGGGGCGCAATTTCCAGTAGCGGCAACCGGCCCGCCGGCGCGATTCACGACGGCCCTCCGAGCCGCGGCGGTGGCTTGAGCGCGTCTTCGGCCGAGATCGTGCGCGCTTCCGAAGGCAGCATGATCGGGATGCCGTCACGCACCGGATAGGCAAGCTTCGCCACGCGCGAGATCAGTTCGCTGCGCTCGGCGTCCCAGGTCAGCGGTCCTTTGGTCAGCGGGCAGGCGAGCAGTTCCAGCAATTTCGGGTCGACCGTGGCTTTGCGCCCGTCACGTCCGTCCGCCATCGCACTTTTCCATTGTCCAACTGCCGCCGGCCTAAGTGTTGAGATTCAGGTCAGGCCGATTTCACCCGAATCATTGCGCTTACTGCAGGCTCGAGCCAAAATCCTCATCCTCGCGCGCCAGCGTAATTTCGGTGATGGCGATCAGCGTCTCGGCGCGCGTCTTCAGATCCGCCGCCTCGAGCAGGGCCTGCTTCTCGGCCGGCCCATAGGGCGCCATCATCGACAGCGCGTTGACCAGCATGGCGTTCTCGGCGCGGCTCACGCTTTCCCAGTCGGCCTCGAGGTCGTTGGCCTGCAGATAGGCGCGGAACGCCTTGAGCAGGGCAGGGCGGTCAACCTCGGCACCGGCCGGGTCCTCCTCGAGATCGGCGAGGAAGGGCGCCATCCGGCATTGCCGGAACGGCGTCTTGACCGCCAGCTCATCCGTGACGCGGAAGCGGCAGACGCCTTGCAGCGAGATCAGGTAGCGCCCGTCGCCGGTCTCGGCAAGCGAGATGATGCGCCCGGCACAGCCGACGCTGCAAAGCTCGGGCTCGCCGTCGTCGCGCAACGCGCCGTCGAGGCTGGGCTGGATCATGCCGATCAACCGCGGCCCGGCCATCGCCTCATCGATCATCTCCAGGTAGCGCGGCTCGAAAATGTTGAGCGGCATACGGCCGCCGGGCAGCAGCAGCGCCCCGGCGAGCGGAAACACCGGGATCCTGGACGGCAGATCCCTCGCGAGCCGGTAGCGGGCGTTTCCGACCTGCACCTCAACCCTCCGCCTGCACTTCAACTCTCGAAAGCGTCGCCGGGCAGCGTATCAATCTGCGATCTCCTCTTACGCAACCCAGCCTGTTTAAACCCTTAACCGGCAGGGGCAAGCCGCTGCCGCCTATCTGGCGCAGTTGCCGCCTTGCGCAAGACCCTCCGGCAAAACGCTCAGGAGAACAACAGCGACGACAGCTTGCGCCGCGCCGACAGCGTCGCCTCGTCGGTCATCCCCCATGCCTCGAAGAACTTCAAGAGCTGCGCACGCGCGCCATCGTCGTTCCACGTCCGGTCGGCCCTGACGATCGCCAGCAGGTTGTCGGCGGCCTGCATCCGCTCGCCGCGCGCATTCTGCACCATCGCCAGGTCGAACCGCGCCTGGTGATCGTTCGGGTTGGCGGCGAGCCGGCGTTCGAACTCGGCCGGATTGCCGAGCGCGGCGGCTTCCGCCGCGAGCGTCATCTTGGCGCGCAGCGCGGCAAGCGCCGGCGCGTCCTTCTTGTCCTCCGGCGCCTTGGCAAGCACCGTCTCGGCGCCTTGGCTGTCGCCGGCCTCGAACAGGATCTCCCCGAGCCCGGCGATGGCCTCGATGGTTTCGGGCGACTGCTCGAGGATCGCATCATAGATGTCGGCCGCGGTCTGGGTGTCGCCTGCCTCGCGCGCCTCGGCGGCCGCGGCCAGCGCTTCGGTGATCTGCGGCGCGCCGCCGCCGCCCTTGCCGCCGACCTTCTGGATGAACTGCGTGATCTGGCTTTCCGGAATGGCGCCCATGAAGCCGTCGACCGGCTGGCCGTCCTTGAAGGCGATGACCGCGGGAATCGACTGGATGCCGAGCTGGCCGGCGACTGAGGGATGGTCGTCGATGTTCATCTTGACCAGCTTGACCTTGCCGCCGGCAGCCTTGACCGCCTTTTCGAGCTGCGGCGTCAGCTGCTTGCACGGCCCGCACCAGGGCGCCCAGAAGTCGACCAGCACCGGCTGGCGGCGCGATTCCTGGATGACGTCGGCCGCGAACGTCGCGGTCGTCGTATCCTTGACGAGATCCGCGGCCGCAGGCGCCTCGCCGAGCGATACCTTGCCGCGGTCGCCCCCGCCATATTGCACGGATTGGGCGTACTGGCCGGCATTGCCGCCAAATGAGCCGCTGAACGGATTGTTGTCACTCATGTCGTCGCCCTTTCGGTCGCGTCGTCGCCGGCTTCGGGGGTGCGGCGCGTTATTGTCGGATTTCGGTTTCGCCATCCATGTGGCGATCAGCCCGAGACTTTCAAGATAACAGGATCGTGGCCGGTTGCCTCGACGAATTTGACGAGATCGGCAGCGGCGATGGCCGTCGTCGCCTCATTGGTCAGCGGATGGCCGTTGATGACCTCGTGGCTCATCAATTCCTGGTCCAGAACCACCTTGATCCGCCCGGCCGTGTCGTTGATCAGGCCGAAGATGGTAACCGCGCCGGGAATGACGCCGAGCAGCTCCATCAGCATTTCCGGCTTGCCGAAGGAGACGCGGCTGGCGGCGCCGATCAGATGGTGGATCTGCTTGAGGTCCACCACGGCCTCCTCGCCGACGGTGACGAGAAAGTAATTGTCCTTCTTGTCCTTGAGGAAGAGGTTCTTGGTGTGGCCGCCCGGGATCTCTCCGCGCAGCGCCTGCGAATCGGCGACCGTGAACAAGGGCGGGTGGCGCACCGTCGAGACGGAAATGCCGAGATCGGCAAGAAAGGCGTTAAGCTCGGCTTCGGTCTTCGGCATCGGTCCTCGCATCATCTGGAAAGCTTGTGCCGTTTACGGCCAACGATGCCCTTGGGGCAAGATCGCCCGGTTGAGCCAACCGAATTCGCCGGGTCGAAACGCACCCCTCGCCATACGAAGAGCTAGCTCGAAAAAGACCGTCATTTCCCTGTTGCAATCGCCGCGCTCTTCGGCCATATAGGCGCGGCTTGCGGCCCAAGGCCGCGCGAGCGGGTGTAGCTCAGGGGTAGAGCACAACCTTGCCAAGGTTGGGGTCGGGCGTTCGAATCGCCTCACCCGCTCCAGTTTTCCTCAGGGAATCAAGCAAACGAAAAGCCGCGGTTTTCCGCGGCTTTTTCGCGTTTGTAGCCTTCAGAACAAGATTCCGTTCCCGCCATCCCCCATACTGTGGCAACGCAGTGAACGATCCCGATCGGCAGCGCCAGCAACGGCTTGGAGCGGATCAGAAGGATATAGATCGTGAATTGGGCGCATGCGGCGAGCAGCCCAGGCAAAGCGCCAACGCCTGCCATCATCAGCAGCATCATCCAGGGGACCACGATGAAACCGGGAACGTTCGTTCCGTGCCCTGCGCCCATCGTGAAAATCGCGATGAGGAACCCGACAAAGCCCAGGCCAACCCCGGCCGCGATCGTCTTCAGCATTGCGCTGCTCTCCGATTTGTGGCTCGGCTCATGCCGATCGGGCAAAATAGGTCGCGATGGAAAGGAAGCGCCCTGCCACCCACTCCTGACGGGTTGGCGCCTTTGCTCGAACAATTCCAGTAAAGTCCCTAACGGCTCGCCTGCTCTCGCCGAAGCCTTCAGTCCGGAATTTCGCAAAAAAGGAAGTCGAGCGGTTCGGCGTTCCATAAAACGAACCGCTCTCTACCCAAGCCTCGCCCTCGTCGTCCTCGGCGTCGCCAACAGCAGGCTGGTCTCGCTGCCGGTGATGCCCGGGATCAGCCGGATGCGGCGCAGCACGGCGTCGAAGTCCGTGAGTGAGGCGGTGCCGAGCTCGACCACCAGGTCCCAGCGGCCGTTGGTGGTGTGGATGGTCGACACCTCGGGAAAACCGCCAAGCGCCCTGATCACGCGGTCCGCGGCATGGCCCTCGATCTCGATCATCATCACGCCGCGGATGCGCTGGTCGACCGCATCGGCGCGCAGCACCACCGTGTAGCCGATGATCTCGCCGGATTTCTCCAGCCGCTCCATGCGCGCCCGGACCGTCGCGCGCGAGACGCCGAGATCGAGCGCGAGATCGGAGACGCTGCGCCGCGCATCGTGCCTCAGAAGCGTCACCAGTCTCTCGTCGAGCGCGTCCATTTTGACCATTTCGAGCAGCCGATATGCCCACTATGATAAATCGACCTTTTCGAAATGCCAATTTATCCTGTTCAAACCGCCAGGCAGCGGTGGTTCACTTCGGCAAATCAAACGCAAAAGCGGAAAGAAGTGATGCGCTGCAGGATCGTCGGCGCGCCGGTGCAGGACGGCGCGGGCAGGATGGGATGCGAGATGGGGCCGAGCGCGCTGCGCACAGCGGGGCTTGTCGCGGTGCTGTCGGAGCTCGGCCATGAGGTCGAGGACTGGGGCGCGGTTGAGAAGGCGGCGGCGCGCCCTGTCGCTCATGGCAATCTCGCCCTGAAGGCGCTGCCCGAAATCTCCGCCTGGACGGCGGCGATTTCCGAGACCGCCTACGCGGCTTCGAGGGATGCCATGCCGATCTTCCTCGGCGGCGACCACTCGATCTCCGCCGGCACCGTCTCCGGCGTGGCGCGCCGCGCCGCCGAACGCGGCCGGCCGCTCTTCGTGCTGTGGCTCGACGCCCACCCGGACTTCCACACGCTCGACACCACCACCAGCGGCAATCTGCACGGCGTGCCGCTCGCCTATGCCAGCGGCCGCCCCGGCTTCAACGGCTATTTCCCCGACCTGCCCGCCGCAGTCGACCCGGCCCGCGTCTGCACCATGGGCCTGCGCAGCGTCGATCCGGCCGAGCGCCGCGCGCTGAAGGACGCGGGTGTGACCGTGCATGACATGCGCGCCATCGACGAGCACGGCATCGCCCCGCTGCTGCGGGCTTTCCTGGCCAGGATCGAAGAGGCAAACGGGCTGCTGCATGTCAGCCTCGACGTCGACTTCCTCGACCCCTCGATCGCGCCGGCCGTCGGCACCACGGTTCCCGGCGGCGCCACCTTCCGCGAGGCGCATCTGGTGATGGAGATGCTCTCCGACAGCGGCCTGGTCTCCAGCCTCGACCTGGTCGAACTGAACCCGTTCCTCGACGAACGCGGCCGTACCGCGACCCTGATGGTCGACCTTACCGCCAGCCTGATGGGCCGCCGCATCATGGACCGCCCGACCCGCAGCCATTCCGGAAGCCTCTGATCATGACCCAGCCGTCCCGCCTTGCCATCGTCCCCTTCGTCAGCGTCGACCGCATGATGAAGCTTGTGCTCGCCATCGGCCTCGAGCGCTTCCTCACCGAGCTTGCCGGCTATATCGAGGAGGATTTCCGCCGCTGGGAGCTGTTCGACAAGACGCCGCGCGTCGCCTCGCACAGCCATGACGGCGTCATCGAGCTGATGCCGACCAGCGACGGCCGCCTCTACGGCTTCAAATATGTCAACGGCCACCCGAAGAACATGCGCGAAGGCCGCCAGACCGTCACCGCCTTCGGCGTGCTCGCCGATGTCGGCTCCGGCTATCCGATGCTCTTGACCGAGATGACGATCCTGACGGCGCTGCGCACCGCCGCGACCTCGGCGGTTGCCGCCAAATATCTGGCACCGAAAGGGTCGCGCGCCATGGCCATCATCGGCAACGGCGCCCAGTCCGAGTTCCAGGCCGTCGCGTTCAAGGCGCTGCTCGGCATCGACCGGCTGCGGCTCTACGACATCGACCGCTCTGCTTCCGAAAAATGCGCCCGCAACCTCGCCGGCAAGGGCTTCGACATCACCATCTGTTCGACCGGGCAGGACGCGGTGGAAGGCGTCGACATCATCACCACGGTGACCGCCGACAAGCAGTACGCCACCATCCTCACCGACAACATGGTCGGTTCCGGCGTCCACATCAACGCCGTCGGCGGCGACTGTCCCGGCAAGACCGAGCTGCACCGCGATATCCTTTTGCGCTCCGACATCTTCGTCGAGTTTCCGCCGCAGACGCGCATCGAGGGCGAGATCCAGCAGCTCGACGCCGATCATCCGGTGACCGAGCTGTGGCAGGTCATGACCGGCCAGGCCGAGGGCCGCAAGGCGCCGGAGCAGATCACGCTGTTCGATTCCGTCGGCTTCGCCACGGAGGATTTTTCCGCGCTGCGCTATGTTCGCGACCAGCTTCAGGCGACCGGCCTCTACGAGGAGCTCGACCTGCTCGCCGACCCCGACGAGCCGCGCGACCTGTTCGGCATGCTGCTGAGGGCCGCCATGCAACCTGCCGCGTGAGGGAATGAGCGCGTGATCTCCCTCCCCTTGCGGGGGAGATGGCCGGCAG
Organism: Mesorhizobium sp. M1A.F.Ca.ET.072.01.1.1; assembly: GCF_004023325.1. NCBI lineage: Bacteria > Pseudomonadati > Pseudomonadota > Alphaproteobacteria > Hyphomicrobiales > Phyllobacteriaceae > Mesorhizobium > Mesorhizobium sp. M1A.F.Ca.ET.072.01.1.1. Next base: position 32,207 of record NZ_RZSF01000010.1, read on the forward strand.
GCCAGAGGGGGTCGCCTCGCGTGGAGCGCCAACCTCCATCTGCCGCAGCAGGCCGAGCCCAGTCGGACCGACCCCCTCTGTCGCCTTCGGCGACATCTTCCCCTCAAGGGGGGAGATTACACGCTACTTCTGCACCGCCGCGCAGCTTTCCCTCTCCACCAGCACTGGCGCCAGCACCTCGCGGCGCGACGGCGCCTCGGGCTCGCCGACGCGCTCGAGCAGCAGGCTGACCGCCCGCGTTCCGATCTTTTCGACCGGCTGAGCGATCGTCGTCAGCGGCGGCCATGTGGTGACCGCATAGGGGATGTCGTCGAAACCGATCAGCGACATGTCGTCGGGCACCCGCAAGCCGCGCGTGCGCAGCGCGGTGATGGCGCCCATGGCCATCAAATCGTTGCAGGCGAACACCGCCGTGATCTCCGGCGCCTGCGTCATCAGCCGCTCCATCGCCAGGCGTCCGCCGGCGAAATGATAGTCGGAATCGACCACCGACGAAGCAGGCAGGTCGATACCTGCCTCCGCGAGTGCCCGGGTAAAACCGCGCAGGCGGGCCGGGCTGGAGCTCGAATCGCGCGGACCGCCGATGACGCCGATTTTGCTGTGGCCGAGCCCGACCAGATGGCGCCCGGCGAGATAGCCGCCGTGATCGTGGTCGACCAGTACGGAATCGACATGGACAGAATGGATCTCGCGGTCGAGCAGCACCGCCGGCAGGGCGGCGGACAGGTGCGAGAACACCCGCGCATGGTCGGACGAACCGGCGAAGATCAGCCCGTCGATCTGCTTTGCCATCAACACCGACAGATAGCGCTCTTCCTTCTCGGCGCTGCCATCCGAGTTGCACAGGATCACCGTATAGCCGGCCACGAAGCCGGCATCCTCGATCTGGCGCGCCACGCTGGCGAAGAACGGGTTGGAATTGTCCGGGAGCAGCAGGCCGATGGTCTTGGTCTCCCCGCGCCTCAGACTCCGCGCCAGCGAGTTCGGGCTGTAGCGCAGGGCGGTGATCGCCGCGCGCACGCGCTCGGCCGTCTCCGGCTCGACATGGCGCGTGCGGTTCATCACATGCGAGACCGTTGCGACGGACACCCCCGCATAGCGCGCGACATCGGCAATTGTGGTCATGGTTCCCTCTGACCCTAGCGGATCCTCCGCAACAGCCTCTCCCGATAAGCGTCTAGGATGACGGCGAGCACGATGACAAGGCCAATCACGATCGGTTTGAAATTGTCGCCGACGCCGAGCAGCTGCAGCCCGGTGCTGAGCACCTGCAGGATGCAGGCGCCGACCAGCGTGCCGATGATCGAGCCCTTGCCGCCGCTGAGGCTGGTGCCGCCGATGATGACGGCGGCGATTGCATTGAGCTCGTAGCCGACGCCGGCGATCGGGCTGCCGATGTTCAAGCGCAGCAGATAGACCATGGCCGCGATGCCGGCCGTCAGCCCGCTGATGGTGAAGGCCGCGACCTTGTAGAAATCCGGATTGTGGCCGGAGAGGCGCACCGCCTCGTCATTGGTGCCGACGGCGAAGATCATGCGGCCGAACACGGTGAAGCGCAGCACGAACCAGCCCGCCGCGATCACCAGCACCGCGACCAGGAAGATCGACGGCAGGAAGCCGCCGATGATCAGATTGCCGAAGTCGACGAAACTCTGCGGCAGGCCGGTGATGGTCGAATTGTCGCTGACCACGCGCGCGGCGCCCGCCGCCATGTTGAGCATGCCGAGCGTGACGATGAAGGACGGGATCTTCCAGCGCGTCGAGATCCAGCCGTTGAGGAAGCCGCAGGCAGCACCGGTCGCCATGCAGGCGAGCAGCGCCAGAGTGATCGCGACGGCCGGCGACAGGCTTTCGTCGATCATGACGGTGGCGCCGACCACGGTGCAGAGCGCCAGCACCGAGCCGACCGAAAGGTCGATGCCGCCGGTGAGAATGACGAAGGTCATGCCGGCGGCGAGCACCGTGTTGATGGCGATCTGCACGAAGATCTTCAGCGCATTACCGGGCGTGGCGAAGTAAGGCGCTGTGAGCGAGAAGAACAGCGTGATCAGCACCAGCGCCAGAAGCACGCCGGCGTCGCGGATCAGGAAGCGCAGGAACTTCGCCCTGCCGGGAGAAACAGGCGCCGACACGAGGGTTTCGGACGTCTCGCTCATGGTCGCACATACTCCTGGTAGGCGAGCGACAGGATGCGCTCCTGGTCGAATTCGGCGCGCGCCACCTCGCCGACGATCTTGTTCTTGGAAAAGACGATGATGCGATGGCACATGCCCATCAGCTCCGGCAGGTCGGAAGACACCATGATGATGCCTTTTTGAACCGCCGCCAGCATCCACAGAAGCTGGTAGATCTCGCGCCGCGCGCCGATGTCGACGCCGCGCGTCGGCTCGTCGAGGATCAGCGTCGAGGTACCGCGGAACAGCCATTTGGCCAGCACCACCTTCTGCTGGTTGCCGCCCGAGAGGTTGCGCACCGCCTGCTCGATCGAGCTTGCCTTGACGCGCAGCTGGCCGATGAGATCGTTCGCTGCCGCGGCTTCGGCCCGGCGGTTGACCAGCCCGTGGCGCGACACCTTGCCGAGATCGGTGATGGTGATGTTCTTGTCGACGGCCAGATCGAGCAGCAGGCCCTGGCCTTTGCGATCCTCGGTAAGCAGGCTGAGCCCATGCCGCACGGCATCCTTGGGCGCCGTGATCGCCACCGGCTTGCCGTCGATCTCGACGACGCCGTCGAGCCTCGGATCGGCGCCGAACAGGGCCCGCATGGCTTCGGTCCGGCCGCTGCCGACCAGACCGGCGACGCCCAAGATCTCGCCGTGGCGGACGTTGAAGGAAATTTCGGGCGTCACGGCGCTGCGCTTCAGATTGGTGACGCTGAGCGCGACCTTGCCCGGCACGATCGAGGCGTCGAAGCCGAATTCGTCGGCGATGTCGCGGCCGATCATCATGCGCACGACATCCGGCACGCTGAGGCCGTGGAGGTCGCGGGTCGCGACCAGCCTGCCGTTGCGCAGGATGGTCACCCGGTCGCCGATCTCGAACACCTCGTGCAGCCGGTGCGAGATGTAGATGATGGTGACGCCCCTGGCCTTCAGCCGCTTGATGATGGCGAACAGCCGCCCAATCTCCGGCGGCGTCAGCGTCGCCGTCGGCTCGTCGAGCACCAGCAGCTTGCTGTCGTAGCTCAGCGCCTTGGCGATCTCGACCAGCTGCATCTGCGCGACGCCGAGCGCTTCGACCCGCGTCCTCGGATCGACATCGAGTCCGACTTCCTTGAGCAGCGCGACGGCGCGCCGGTTGAGCGCCTTGCGGTCGACGATGCCGAAGGCGCGGCGCGGCAGGTTTTCCAGCATCAGGTTCTCGGCGATGCTGAGATAGGGCAGAAGGTTCAGCTCCTGGTGCACGATGCGGATGCCGCCCTGCTGCGCATCATGCGGCGTCTTCGGCTGATAGGGCTGGCCGTTGAAGGCGATCGTGCCGCTGTCCGGCTGGTAAATGCCGGCCAAGAGCTTGATCAGCGTCGATTTGCCGGCGCCGTTCTCGCCGAGGACGATATGCGTCTCGCCGCGCGCGATCGACAGCGAGACGTCGCTCAGCGCGATCACGCCGGGAAAGATCTTTCCTACCCCTTCAAGGGAAAGAATCACATCGTCCATGCAGCAATCCTGAATGGCGCTCATCGCCGCCGGCTGCTTGCCGGCGGCGATGATGAGACAAGCCAATGGATGGCGCCAGAGGGAGTCCCGGCGCCTCAACTCGCCTCAGGCGGTGATCAGCTTGACGTCGGTCTTGACCCAGCCCGAGAACTTCTCGCCGGCAAGCTCGCGCAGGCCGTAGTCGATGCCCATGGCCGCCATCTGCGCGCCATACTGCTCGACCGTGGCGAGCATCTTGCCTTCCTTGAGCAGCGGGCCGACCGCCGGTATGTTGTCGAAGCCGACCACCTTGATCTGACCCGACTTGCCGGCCGCGTCGATCGCCTTGACGACGCCGAGCGCCATCGAGTCGTTCGCCGCCATCACGCCCTGGATGTCGGGGTGCTGGGTGAGGAAGTTGGTCATCAGTGTGTTGGCTTCCTCGGTCTCCCAATGCGCGGTCTTCGAATCGAGCAGGTCGAGGCCGTGCTCCTTCACCGAATCGTCGAAGCCGAGCTTGCGCTGCTTGGCGTTGTCGGCTTCCGGATTGCCTTCGAGGATGACGACCTTGCCGCCCTTGCCCAGCGCCTTGCCGAGCGCGTCGCCGGCGAGCTTGGCGCCGGCGCGGTTGTCCGGCCCGAAGAAGGCAAGGTCGATGCCGGCCTTCTTCTTGGCCTCATCGTCGAGCGCGACGTCGATGTTGATGACCTTGATGCCGGCCTTCAGCGCCTTGGCGATCGGCGTGACCATCGCCTTCGAATCGGCCGGCGCCACGACGATGATGTTGTAGTTCTGGGTGATGAAGTTCTCGATCGCATCGACCTGCGCGGCGAAATCGCGCTCGTCCTTCATGCCGACGGCGGCGAAATCGAACTTGTCCTTGTTCTTGGCCGCATAGTCCTCCGCGCCGGCCTGCATCTGCTTGAAGAACTCGTTGGCCAAAGACTTCATGACCAGGCCGACCTTCGGCTTGTCGGCCGCAAACGCCGGACCGAACGGCAGCGCAAGCGCGCCGGCCGCCAGCGCGCCGGTCTTGAGAAACTTGCGCCTGGAGACCCGGCCTAGATCGAGCCCATGCGAATTTGAAACCTTGCTCAATGCTTTCCTCCTCCTGAATGAGCGTAATCGGTTACGTAACCGATTACGCAAAAAAATACTGCGTGTCTTCGTCGGATGTCAACACGCTCGCGGAGGAAGCGTACCCGAGCAGCCTGCCGCGCGGATATCACAGCGTCGGCCCGGCTTACGTCTGCCGCTGGCTATTTCCCAGCCGGAGTTCGACGCTCTCGTCGGGCAAATGCCTTTGCGCATAGGCGGGGATCTTGAACCGCTTGCGGTATGCGCCGGGCGCCAGCCCCGTCACACGTTTGAACAAGCGACGGAAGAACGCAGGCTCTTCGTACCCGACCTGCCAGCTCACGTCGTCGATTGACGCGTCGGTGCGCTCCAGTCGGCGCTTGGCGTCCTCGATCCTCAAGCGCTGTACATAGGCGATCGGGCTCAGGCCGGTCGCGCTCGTGAAACGGCGTTTGAAGGTGCGCTCCGTGAGCTGGGCGCAGCGGATCATCTCTTCTATGGGATTGGCGACCGAAAATCGGGTGGCGATCAAGTCCTGCGCCGCCTGAACGGCAAGATCGCCATGATCCTTGCGACCCTCAAAGATGATGTAGGGCGCAAGACCGTCCTGATGCCACTGCAGCGCGAATGAGCGCGCCACGGCCTGGGCTGCGGTCGCGCCGGCGTGTCGGGCGATCAGGTACAACACCAGATCATGCCAGGTCATGGAAGCACCCGAGGAGATGAGCTCCTCTCGCTTGCCCGACACCACCAGCACACGATCCGGGTGGATAGGCACTTGTGGAAACGTCCGGCCGAAGTCGCCGGCGTAGCCATAATGCACGGTCGCGTCCACGCCATCGAACAGACCGGTTTCGGCAAGCAGGAAGATGCCTGAGCACGCCGAGCACAAGAGCGCGCCGCGGCCATGCATGGCGCGGAACCACTCGACCAGTTCCGGATGCAGGTCCTTTCGCCAGCCGTTCGGCCCAAGCAGGATCGAAGGAACAATGACGATGTCGGTCATATCCACCTCCGCCACGCTTCGCTGAACCATGACCGGCACGCGGCTGGCCAGTTCCAGAGCGCCCGTTTCGAGGCCGACGATCTCAATCTCGAAGGGCGGAGCCTGGCGCGGCTCGCTGCCCGGCAGCGGCATTATTTTGAAAGCATTCATCACGTCGAAGATGCCCGACAACGTCGACACCACGGCCTCTGGAATGGCCACCAGACTCACGTGAAGCGGCTCGGATGCGGCAGTGGTGAAGTGACGATGCATGTCGGCTAATCCATGTCGCAGGCGCCGCAACCATAGCGCCCGGCGCGCGCGGCCGCCAGTTTCTCTCCTGACGACGGGCCAGTGGCACAAATGGCCCGATTCTGGAGAGTCGCGCTCTCCCGTTTCTTCCCTGTTCCTGCGATTCAGCCGCTGCCTCGGGATTGCCCGAGCGCTTGGACAGGAGACTTGGACATGGAGCATACCCACAACCATAAGATCGATCCGGCGAAACTCGATGCGCTCGTCGCGCGAGCGATCGGTGATATTTCGGCCGGCTACGGCGGAGTCATGATCAGCCTCGGCCACCGTCTCGGTCTTTATAAGGCCATGGCGGGCCTCGGACCCCTCAGTGCCCGCGCGCTCGCGGGGCGCGCCGGCTGTGCCGAACGTTACGTACGCGAATGGCTCAATTCCCAAGTGGCGGGCGGCTATATCGTCTACCACCCGGTCAGCGACACCTACGAGTTGACACCCGAACAGGAAGTCGTGCTCGCCGACGAGGACAGCGCCGTCTTCATTCCCAACGCTTGGGCGGTGCCCGCTTCGATGTGGGCCGACGAAGAGAAGGCCGTAGAGGCTTTCCGCACCGGCAAGGGCATAGCCTGGGGAGATCATGACGGACGCCTGGCCTGCGGCGTGGCCGCCTTTTACCGGAACGGCTACAAGGCCAGTCTCGTCAGCGAATGGCTGCCATCCCTGGAGGGCGTCGTCGAGAAGCTCAGGACTGGTGCGCTTGTCGCCGATATCGGGTGCGGCCACGGCCATTCGACGGCGCTCATGGCAAAGGCCTTTCCGGCTTCCCGCTTCCATGGCTTCGACAATCACGAAGACTCGCTGGGGGAGGCCCGTCGCGGCGCCGCCAAGCAGAGCTTGGAAGGGCGCGTGGCGTTCGAAAAGGCGCGGGCCGACGACTACCCGGGCAGCGGCTACGATCTGATCTGCTTCTTTGATGCCCTGCATGACATGGGCGATCCTGTCGCCGCGGCAGTGCATGCATCAAAGGCGCTGGCGCCGGACGGGACGGTGATGCTGGTCGAGCCTTTCGCCAATGACCGGGTCGAAGACAACATCTCGCCGGTGGCGAGAATGTATTACGCGGCCTCCACCACCATCTGCTGCGCCCACGCTATTTCGGACGGCGGCCGCCTCGTGCTGGGCGCCCAGGCCGGCGAGGCACGGCTGGCGGAAGTGTTCCGCAAGGCCGGGTTCACCCGTTTCCGTCGTGCCTTCGAGACGCCGTTCAACTTGGTCCTCGAGGCCCGGCTCTGACCTTCGAAAGCTAACACCGGTCGGTCGCAGCGGACGACTTCCGGCCTCGCGGCGCAAAGGGGGCGCGGGGCGGGCGGCAATCCCTTCGATCCCAACAAACAAGAGACTGATCATGAAAAACATTCTCACAGGCATAGGCTTCGCCATCGCTACCGTACTTGCCGCACCGCTCGCCGTTGCGCAGGAACTGCCGGCGGCCGAGCAGACCTACAAGGAAATCGAGGCGACGCTCGGCATCGTGCCGAGCCATATCAAGGCCTATCCAAAGTCGGCAGTCGCCGGCGCTTGGACGATGTTCAAGGGTCTCGAGCTTCAACCCGAGAACAACGCTCTCGAACCGAAGGTAAAGTCGCTCATCAACGTCGCGGTGGCGGCGCAGATTCCGTGCCGTTACTGCATCTGGCTGGAAACCAAGATGGCCAAGGACCGCGGCGCCACCGACGAGGAGGTCGCCGAAGCCGTGGCCCATGCCGGCTACGTCCGGCACTGGAGCGCCGTGCTGAATGGCCTGCAGATCGACTTCGAAACCTTCAAGACCGAATTTGGCGGCGACTGACGGCAGGCGGTGCCCGGCGTTTCAACCGGGCACCGCCCCTTCCTGCACTCCCCACCACATGGGAACTCTCATGGAACTGCTCATCAACGCGGCGAACATTCTTTACGTGATTGCCTACTTCACGATGGACATGCTGCGCCTGCGAATGCTCACCCTGACGGCGGCAACCTGCCTCGCAGTATACTTCTACTGCCAGCCCGTCCCGATGTTGAACGTCGTGGCATGGAACGTCTTCTTCATCGGCCTGAACGTGGTCCACATCACCCGGATCGTGCGCGAGCGGTACACTGGCGCAGCGACCTGATTGCCGGTGGCAGTGCCTCAAAGCATCGGGTGCGCCGATTCGATCATGGCCCCGAAATCGAGTTTGGTCTCGCCTCGCGGCCGTCGAAGCGCTCGATTGATCACCGCCAGCCGAGTGCCGGCGCGACGTGCTTCAGGATCGCCTCGATGACATGGGCGTTGTAGTCGACGCCGAGCTGGTTGGGCACGGTGAGCAGCAGCGTGTCGGCCTCGGCGATCGCCTGGTCTTGCCTGAGCTGCTCAACCAGCACATCCGGCTCGGCGGCGTAGGTACGGCCGAACACGGCGCGCTTCTCCGGCTCGATATAGCCGAAATGGTCCTCGCCCTCGCTGCCGCCGAAATAGGCGCGGTCCATGTCGTTGACCAAGGCGAAGATGCTGCGGCTGACCGACACGCGCGGCTCCCTTGCGTGGCCGGCTTCCTTCCAGGCGGCGCGGTAGGCGCGGATCTGCTCGGCCTGCTGGATGTGCAGCGGCTGTCCGCCCTCGTCGAATTTCAGCGTCGAGCTCTGCAGGTTCATGCCGAGCTTGGCCGCCCATTCGGCGGTGGCGTTGGTGGCCGCGCCCCACCAGATCCGTTCGCGCAGGCCCGCCGAGAACGGCTCAAGCCTGAGCAATCCAGGCGGATTGGGAAACATCGGCCGCGGATTGGGCTGGGCGAAGCCTTCGCCGCGCAACAGATCGAGGAAGATCTCGGCGTGGCGGCGCGCCATGTCGGCATCGGACTTGCCCTCTTCCGGCACATAGCCGAAATAGCGCCAGCCATCGATCACCTGCTCGGGCGAGCCGCGGCTGATACCGAGCTGCAGCCGGCCGCCGGCGATGAGGTCGGCCGCACCCGCATCTTCGGTCATGTAGAGCGGGTTCTCGTAGCGCATGTCGATGACAGCGGTGCCGAGCTCGATACGCTTGGTCTTCGCGCCGGCCGCGGCAAGCAGCGGAAACGGCGAGGCGAGCTGGCGGGCGAAATGGTGGACGCGGAAATAGGCGCCGTCGGCGCCGAGCTCCTCGGCCGCGACGGCAAGGTCGATCGACTGCAGCAACGCGTCGGCGCCCGAGCGCGTGCCCGATTGCGGGGCAGGCGACCAGTGCCCGAACGACAGAAACCCGATCTTCTTCATGCGCTCCGTTCCGAGTCAGAGCGGCCCGCTCAACCGCTCTTGTTCTTGTGTTGCTCCAGCGCAATACCAGGAAAACGTGCGACCGCTTTCCGCTTCGGAATTGCGCAACGCAAATAGTTGAAGCCGTGCGGCTATTCAACGAAACGCGACCGGATACAGACCGTCAATCGATCCGGATCCAGACGCCCTTGGTGTTGAGATATTCGTCGAGATGCTCGGCGCCGCCCTCGCGGCCGTAACCGCTCATCTTGTAGCCGCCGAACGGCACGGCCGGGTCGATCGCGTGATAGGTGTTGACCCAGACCGAGCCGGCGCGCAGCCGGTTGGCGAGCTGGTGCGCCTTGCCGACATCCTTGGTGAACACGCCGGCGCCGAGACCGTAGGGCGTGTCGTTGCCGCGCCGCACCGCTTCGTCCAGCGTGTCGAAGGGCAGCGCCGAAATGATCGGCCCGAAGATTTCCTCGCGCGCGATGCGCATGCCGTCGGTGACGCCGGAAAACACGCCGGGCGTCATGAAATTGCCTGCGGCCAGCGCGCCCTTGGTGATGCGCTCACCACCTGTCACCAGCCGCGCGCCCTCGCGCGCGCCCTCCGCGATGAAGCCTGAGACGCGCTCGAGCTGTCTTGGCGAGATCAGCGGTCCGATCTCGGTCTCGGGGTCGGCGCCGTCGCCGATCCGCAGCTTTGCCGCGAAGGCCGCGACGCGTTCGACGAATTCGTCATAGATCGGCCGTTCGACGAAGAGCCGGGAGCCGGCGATGCAGACCTGGCCGGAATTCGCGAAGACCGACATGGCCGCCACCGGCACGGCGCGCTCGATGTCGGCATCGGCGAGCACGATCACCGGCGATTTGCCGCCCAGCTCCAGCGACACGCGCTTCATGTTGGCGGCCGAGGCGCGCAGAATCGCCTGGCCGGTGGCGGTCGAGCCGGTGAAGACCACCTTGTCGACATGCATATGCGCCGCGAGCGGCGCACCGGCTTCCGCGCCCGTGCCGGTCACGACGTTGACGACGCCCGGCGGCACGCCGGCCTCCTGCATCAGGTCGGCGATCAGAAGCGGCGTCAGCGGTGCCTCTTCCGACGGTTTCAGCACGATGGTGCAGCCGGTAGCCAGGGCTGGGCCGATCTTCCAGATCGAGGCGGCGGTGGGCGCATTCCACGGAATGATCGCGCCGACCACGCCGACCGGCTCCTTGCGCGTGTAGGAGACGATCTCGCCGGGCAGCGAATTGCCGATCGTCCGGCCGTGGATCGACGTCGCCATGCCGGCATAGAAGCGCAGCATGCCGAGCACGCGGTTGCGGTTGGCCAAAGTGCGGGTGATCGGCATGCCCATGTCGGTGGTGTCGGAAAGCGCCAACTCTTCCCAATGCCGCTCCATGAGATCGGCGATCTTCAACAGCAGCAGCTGGCGCTCATAGGGCTTGAAGCGGCTCCACGGTCCCTCGAAGGCGCGCCGCGCGGCGGCCACCGCCAGGTCGACGTCCTTGGAATCCGCAAGCGGCACGGTGCCCAGCACCGCGCCGGTGGCGGGGTTGCGCGTCTCGAAAGTCCGGCCGCTCACCGCATCGCGCCACTCACCGTCGATCATCATCTGCCGGTGCCGGCCGTCGATCGGCGTGCGCAGGGGAAGGTCTCTCACCGATAACGTCATCTGAAGCCGCTTCCTCTGATGAGCATGGCCTTATGCCACCGCCCTGCGCACGGGCGCAAGTTCGCCGCCGCGGTCGAGAATATGCGGCCAGCGACGGCTGATTTGTCCATCCGCCATACTTTGTGCGTCATCGCCTGTTGAACAAGGCTGGACCGGCACCGCCCTCCCAAAAGGGCGGCGAAACACGGACCTCGGTGCCCATTCATGCATGAACTGACGCCCGTTCTCTCCACCGTGGCCGCTTCCTTCCTGGCGTCCTTTGTCGAGGTGGTCGAAGCCTTCACCATCGTACTGGCCGTCGGCGTGACGCGCGGCTGGCGGCCGGCGCTGACAGGCGCCGTCTCGGCGCTCGCCGTGCTGGCGGCGCTGGTGCTGGCTTTCGGACCGCTGCTGCAGCTGATCCCGATTGCAATCCTGCAATTCGCGGTCGGCGTGCTTCTTATCCTGTTCGGCATGCGCTGGCTGCGCAAGGCGATCCTGCGCAGCGCCGGCATCATCGCGCTCCGCGACGAAGAGGCAGCCTTTTCCAGGGAAACCGACGCGCTGACCCGCCATGCCAACGACCGTCGCGCCGGCTATCTTGCCGGCGTGGCGGCCTTCAAGGCGGTGCTGCTCGAAGGGGTCGAGGTGGTGTTCATCGTTATTGCGGTCGGGACCGCGCATGGCCAGACGCTCTATGCCGGTCTCGGAGCGCTGGCCGCATTCGTGCTTGTGATGCTGATCGGCCTCGCCGTGCACCGGCCGCTGGCGCGCGTGCCGGAAAATGCGCTCAAATTCGTCGTCGGCCTGATGCTGACCAGTTTCGGCGTGTTCTGGACAGGCGAAGGCCTCGGCGCCGAATGGCCGGGCGAGGATTTTGCGCTGCTTGCCATCTTCTTCGTCATCGCCGCGGCATCCTTCGCCATGGTGCGCTGGCTGCGCAACGCCCACGCCGCGGCTGCCAAAGCAATTCCGGGAAAAGCGTGAAGCGGTTTCCCGTGCGGAATTGCGGTCAAAGAAGAAACAGAGCGGTTTGCCGTTTCCGTGAAATGGTGAACCGCTCGAAGGGAATTGCCCGATGAAAATCGTCCGCCTCGTCCTGAAGGAGCTCGTCGGCATGTTCGTCGACGACGGCAGCCTTGCGCTTCTGGCACTGCTTCTGATCGCTTTGGTCGCCGGCGCCGTGAAGCTTCTGGCACTGCCGCCGCTCCTCGGCGCTGTCCTGGTCCTGATCGGCTGCCTGGCGATCCTTTTGGAAAGCACGAGGCGCGGCGCGCGCGGCGGAGGCAAAGGCTAAGCCGGCCTGATGGGTGGCGCGGGCCAATTCGACGCGACGCGCTTTAGGCTCGGAGGGCGCGACTTTTCTTGCCGATCGCGCGTTTGACGAAAAGCTCGGCGTGCTCGGCCCACCGGATCTCTGTGACGTTGTTCTCGCGAACCGATCGCTTGAAAGCTTCTCGCAACGCGTCGAGTTCAAACACCGACAACCGTCCGAGCGTATCGTGTTTCGATCTGCGAACGTCCATCACGCAGCCCCCAACTCATAAAGAGGTATATGCTTCGCCAGCTCGGACTCAAGGCGTTGCCCCTGACTTCTTTTGGGTGCAATCGCCGGGCTTTTCAGATCGGTCAGCGAAATGCCCAATCGCAATCAGTAAATTGTGAACAAGGTCGGCAGCATGCCGATCATACGAAAATGCTCGACCGCCTCGATAAGCGGAAAGAACGCCAGAAAATATAAACCGTCCCGGAACGTGCTTTTCAGCGCGCTGGTGGAAAAGATCCATTCCTCCTCGTCGCGGTAGAGCATCGGATTCGGCCAGAAACGCGGCGTCCGCTCGGCATAGGCCGTGTAGGCGGCGCCGAACTTGCCGGACAGGAACTCGGCCTCCCGGCCGGCGGTGAACCGGAAGACGAGGAAGCTTGCAAGACCAAGCATCGCGGCGGCCAGCACCGATCCGAACATCAGCCCGATACCGACCGCTCCGATGATCGAGAAGAAATAGAGCGGATTGCGGCTCATCGAGAACGGACCGGAGACGACCAGTTCGTCGTTCTTCCTGCCGCCGACATAAAGAATGCTCCATAGCCGGCCGAGAAAGCAGACGAGCACGAAGCCGAAGCCGGCCGTCTCCATCAGCTCGTGTCCGCTCGAGCCCTCGCTGAGGACCGGCTTGGCAAACAGCAGCAGGGCGATGGCCGTCACGGCGGCGACCTGGACGACGATCAGGCGCTTGTGCTGGTCGAAGGCCCTTGGCGCTGACTTGAGCGATGTGTAAGCCATTCGATTTGAGTCACTCCGGCCCGGGCCAGCGCTCCCCTAACCTTTCTCGCGCCCGGCGGCGAGGTCTTCCCATTATTTTCGATCATTCTTACGAATTTGTAAGGACCCGGACAGGCCTGCGTAAGTTCGGCTTGTGGGAATGGGGCCTCGCCGATGCTACCGTGCCGCTTGAACTCGACACCGGACGATAGGCCAAGATGCGACTGCTGCTGGTTGAGGATGACCCAAGGACTGCCGACTACATCGTCAGGGGACTGAGCGAGGCCGGGCACGCCTGCGATCTCTTGCGCAATGGCCACGAAGCGCTCGCCGCGGCAACCCGCAATGCCTATGACGTCATCGTTGCCGACCGTATGGTTCCCGGTCTCGACGGCCTGTCGATGATCAAGGCGGTGCGAGCGGCGGGCATCAAGACGCCGGCGATATTCCTGACCTCGATCGGCGGCGTCGACGACCGGGTGGAAGGGCTGGAGGCCGGCGGCGACGACTATCTGGTCAAGCCCTTCGCCTTTTCCGAACTGCTTGCCCGCATCAACGCGCTCGGCCGGAGGCCGGCGGCGCAGGAGCAGAAGACCAGCCTTCGCGTCGCCGACCTCGAAATGGACCTGATCATGCGGCGCGTGACCAGGCAGGGCCGGACCATCGACCTGCAGCCCCGGGAGTTCAGCCTGCTCGAAGTGCTGATGCGCGGCGAGGGCCGGGTGATTACCCGCACCATGCTTCTGGAGCGCGTCTGGGACTTCCATTTCGATCCCAAGACCAGCGTCGTCGAGACCCATATCAGCCGGCTCCGGGCCAAGGTCGACAGGCCGTTCGACGTGCCGCTCATCCATACCGTGCGCAACACCGGCTACAGCCTGCACGCGCAGGGTTGACGATCCATGCCTGATCGCATCTCGCGCCTCCCGCCGGCTCTCCGTATATAAGCGACATGGCGATGCTGGACTCCGCAAGGCAATGGGCACTTCGCATGAAGCGCGACGTCGTGGCGCTCTGGCTTGCCGCCCGCGATCCCCGCGTTCCCTGGTACGCGAAGGTCGTGGCCGGTGCGGTCGCAGCCTATGCGCTTAGCCCCGTCGACCTCGTTCCGGATTTCATTCCGATCATCGGCTATCTGGACGATCTTGTGATCGTTCCGCTCGGCATCCTGCTTGCGGTAAAGCTGGTTCCGGCCGGGCTCATGCGGGAATTCCGCGACACCGCCACGCGCAGCACCAGGCCGGTCAGCCTGACCGGTCTGATCTTCATGATTGCCGTCTGGATCGTGGCGGCCCTGGCCCTGCTATGGCTGTTCTGGCCGAACCCCGCCTGAAACGATGAAGGACGCACGCCCAAGCCTGCTGCGCAGCACGCCGTTCCGCCTGGCGCTGACCTTTGCCTTCCTGTTCGTGCTCGCCTTCATCCTGTCCGGCGCGGTCGTCTACCAGCTGATGAGCGCCGATCTGGCGAGACGTCTCGATAAGTCCATCAAGGAGACCTATTCGGTCGTTGCCCTGACCTATACCGCGAACGACAAGGAAGATCTTGTCGCCTCGGTCAACAACAACGCCGACCTCAGCCCCGACAAAGACCAGCTTTTCTCGCTGACCGACCCCGCCGGCAACCGTCTGGCAGGCAATTTCACCGCCTCCGGCCTGCCTGACGGTTTCTCGATGTTCGCCGCCAGATTGCCGGGTGTGCCGCCCGACACGATGTACCGCGCCTATACCGGCGAGGTCGGCGGCAACAATCTGACGGTCGCCTTCTCGCTTGCCGAGACGGACGAGCTGAAGACCATCGTGCTGATGAGCTTCGGCTGGGGCACGCTGTTCATCACCGCGCTCGCCATTGCCGGCGGCGCCCTGCTCGCCTCGCGCGTCCAGCGGCGGCTCGACGGCATTGCCGCCACCATGGTCGACGTCTCGCACGGACGGCTCGACGCGCGCATCCCGTTGACCGGCAATGGCGACGACATCGACGCCGTGTCCACCCAGGTGAACGCAGCGCTCGACCGCTTGTCGGCCCTGGTCGACGGCATGCGGGAGGTGAGCGCCAACATCGCGCACGACCTGAAGACGCCGCTCAACCGCCTGCAGATGATCCTGGAGCAGGCTGCCGACAAGACCGCCTCCGGCGAGACCGTTTCGGCCGAGCTGGCCGACGCGCGCAGCGAAAGCCGGCAGATCAACGACACCTTCGATGCGCTGCTGCGCATCGCCCAGATCGAGGCCGGCGCGCGCAAGGCGCGCTTCGTCGATCTCGACGTCGGCAGCGTCGTCGACACCATCGGCGAGGTCTATGCCGACGTCGCCGAGGACGACGAAAAATCGTTGTCGACGACGCTCGTTCCGGAGGCGAAATGGTACGTCCACGGCGACCGCGACCTGCTGATGCAGATGCTCGCCAACCTGGTCGAGAACGCGCTCAGGCATTGTCCCCCCGGCACGGCGATCGAGCTGTCGGTGACAAGGCAGGGCGAGCGCGTCCTCGTCCATGTCCGCGACGATGGGCCCGGCATTCCGGCCGGCGAGCGTGAAAAGGTCTTTCAGCGGCTTTACCGGCTGGATTCCAGCCGCACGACGCCGGGCAGCGGCCTCGGCTTGAGCCTCGTCAAGGCGGTCGCCGACCTGCATGGCGCGTCGATCACACTGGAGGACAATCATCCAGGGCTCGCCGTCATCGTCGACTTCCCTGCGGTGAGGGAGCCCGCCGCCTGACGGGTGGGTTCAGCGCACGCCCGCCCTGCGGAAGTCGGAGGGCGACATGCCGGCAAGCTTGCGGAACGACTTGTTGAAGGCGCTGAGCGAGCCGAAGCCCGAGTCCATGGCGACCTTCAGCACATTGGCGCCCTCATGCATCAAAAGCGCCTGCGCGTAGCTCAGCCGCAGCAGATTGACATATTCGTTGAGCGTCATGCCGGTCGATTTCTTGAACAGGCTCATGGCGTATTTCGGATGGATGTCGGCCGCCGCCGCGATGTTCACGCAGTCGATGTCGTAGAGGAAATTCTCGGCGATGAAATCGCACATGCGCCCGACATTGCGCGAGGACTGCTGGTCGAAGGCGCTGCCGGCCCCGTGTCCGGACGCTGTTGCCGGCACCAGCCGGTACGGCTCGAAGCGCACCCGCTCCAACCGCAAGAGCAGCTCGTTGACGGCGTGTTCGGCCTTGGCCGCATCGCCCGAGCGCGCATACTCGTTCCAGCGCTTGAAATTGTCGTTGTCGGACTGGTCGGTGGCATTCGTCACCAGCGTCGCGCCCGTCATCAGCCGGTGCCGGACATCGGCCGGCAGATGCAGCCTGAAGAAATGCACCAGCGGCAGATGCGCGCCGGCATAGATCGCGTCATCGGTGAGATCATCCATCTGGTGCGGCAGCCCGCCCCAGAACAGGCACATGTCGCCGGCCGAGAGCGCGATCTCATGCTCGGCCATGCGGTAGTGCACGCTGCCGCGCACGATGAAGTTGACCTCGACCTGGGCGTGCCAATGCGGCTTCAGCATCACCAACGGCTGGTTGTGGAACATCTGCAAGGCCAGCGGCAGGCCTTCGACGCTGCTCGCGCCTGGCTGGTAGAACGGACGCTCCGGCATCTTACTTTCCGCCAATTTCTTATTCCCTTTGTCGGGGACAAGCCTTCCGCGCCGCATAATCTAGCCAGGCTCACGGTGAGAGAGCAAACGAAATGGGAGGATTTCAATGCGCACCACACTGACCTGCGCCGCGCTTTTGCTTGCCCTGGGCTCCGGCCCCGCTTTGGCGCAATCCGGCGAACTCACGATCTGGAGCTGGAACATCGCCGCTTCGTCGCTGAAGGCCACCGTCGCGGGCTTCAACAAGAAGTACCCCGACATCAAGGTCACCGTTCAGGACCTCGGCAACCAACCGACCTATGACAAGTCGATCGCCGGCTGCGCCGCCGGTGGCGTCGGCCTGCCCGACATCGTCTCGATCGAGAACGGCGAGGCCGAGAACTATTGGAGCCAGTTCCCGGACTGCTTCGTCGACCTGCACACGCTGGGCTACAGCGCGGAAGACCAGAAGAAATTCCCCGATTTCAAGCGCACCGAGCTCGAAGTCGGCGACAAGGCCTATGCCATGCCCTGGGATTCCGGCCCGGTCGCCGTCTTCTACCGCCGCGACTTCTACGAGAAGGCCGGTGTCGACCCCGCATCGATCAAGACCTGGGATGATTTCATCGCCGCCGGCAAGAAGATCCAGGCCGCCAACCCCGGCGTCATAATGACCAACGCCGACTTCAACGGCGATACCGAATTCTTCCGCATGATCTCCAACGAGCAGGGATGCGCCTATTTCGCCGAGGACGGCCAGTCGATCACGGTCAACCAGCCGAAATGCGTCGACGCCATGACCAAGGTCAAGGAAATGAAGGACGCCGGCATCGTTTCGTCGGCCGACTGGTCGACCAAGATCACCAACAACACCGCCGGCACGGTCGCCACCCAGGTCTATGGCGGCTGGTATGAGGGCACGATACGCACCGAATCGCCGAAGGAAAGCGGCAAATGGGGCGTCTACCTGATGCCGAGCCTGACCGCCGACGGCCCGCGCGCCGCCAATCTCGGCGGCTCCTCTTTGGCCATCACCTCGGCCAGCAAGAACAAGGAAGCGGCCTACGCCTATCTGAAATACACGCTGGAGACCAATGAAGGCCAGATCACCATGCTGAAGGATTTCGGCCTGGTGCCGTCGCTGATTTCCGCGCTCGACGATCCTTACGTTGCGCAGGGCCAGCCCTATTGGGGCGGGCAGGCGGTCTGGAAGGATATCCTCGCCACGCTGCCGAAGGTCGTCCCGAGCCGCGGCACGCAGTTCCAGAGCGATGCCGAGATCATCGTGCGGGCCGTGCAGACCAAGTATCTTGCCGGCGGCTATCCCGATGCCAAGGCCGCACTCGACGACGCCGCCAGCCAGATCGCCTCTGCGACGGGCCTGCCGGTTAAGTGAGCGTCGCTTTTCCTTCTCCCCTTGTGGGAGAAGGTGGATTGGCGCGTAGCGCCAAGACGGATGAGGGGGGTTGGACGGATTGCCGTCGTTGCCAAGCTGGAACACCCCTCATCCGGCCGCTTCGCGGCCACCTTCTCCCATAAGGGGAGAAGGCAAGACAGGGCAGCGCCTGCATCGACCATTGGCACTGCTCCAGCAATTCAACACATGATCAAGACCGCGCCCGCTAGGAAGGCGCGACCCGAAACTGGAAGGAGGAGGAACACGATGCGCTACCGCAACGCCACCGCGTATCGCTTCCTCACGCCTTATCTCCTGATCTTCGCCATCTTCTGGATCTGGCCGATCATCAGCTCCTTCCTGATCTCCTTCCAGGCGACCCGCACCGTGCCGTGGCGCTTCGCGCCGACCTTCAACTGGGGCCGCCTGATCGGCGACCCCGCCTTCTTCAACGCGCTGAAGAACACGCTGCTTATCCTCGTCATCCAGGTTCCGGTGATGATCTCGCTGGCCGTCGTGATGGCGGTGCTTTTGAATTCGCCGCTGCTCAAGGCGCGCGGCCTCTACCGCTTTGCGTTCTTCGCCCCCGTCGTGGTCGGCGAGGTCGCCTATTCGGCGGTGTTCCGGCTGATGTTCAGCCTCGATTTCGGCATCGTCAACAAGCTGTTGAGCAGCGTCGGCCTGGAGAAGATCGACTGGTTCTCCAACGTCACGCCGGCCATGGCGCTGATCATGATCGCGGTGACCTGGCGCTGGGCCGGCTACAACGCCATCATCATCCTTGCCGGCCTGCAATCCATTCCCGATGACGTCTACGAGGCCGCCACGCTCGACCGCGTCAGCAAGGTGAAGCAGTTCTTTCACATCACCCTGCCGCTGTTGAAGCCGGTCATCGTCTTTTGCGCCGTGCTGTCGATCATCGGCACCATGCAGCTCTTCACCGAACCCTTTCTGATCACCGAACGCGGCGGGCCGGGCGGCGGCACCGAAACCCTTGGCCTCTTGCTATACCGCCAGGGCTTCCGCTCGCTCAATTTCGGCTATGCCTCGGCGATCGCCTACACCATGGCGGGCCTCGCCATCGCCATCACTTTGGTGCAGCTCTGGCTGACGAGGGAGCCGAAATGACCTCGCGCTCGCAAAGGCGGCTTGGGCGCAG
The DNA here is from genome assembly GCF_004023325.1 of Mesorhizobium sp. M1A.F.Ca.ET.072.01.1.1. Taxonomy (NCBI): domain Bacteria; kingdom Pseudomonadati; phylum Pseudomonadota; class Alphaproteobacteria; order Hyphomicrobiales; family Phyllobacteriaceae; genus Mesorhizobium; species Mesorhizobium sp. M1A.F.Ca.ET.072.01.1.1. Next base: position 51,451 of record NZ_RZSF01000010.1, read on the forward strand.
CATCCTGCTGCATCTCGTCCTGACGCCGCTGGCGCTGATCTGGCTGTTCCCGCTGTGGATGATGGTGGTGTTCTCCACCATGCCCGACAACGGCATCTTCAGCCCCGGCATCGAGCTTCTGCCGCATGACAGCTTCCTCGACAATTTCAACAATCTGCAGCGCGACACCAATTTCGTCGGCGCGATCGGCATTTCCGTATCGGTGGCGGTGACCTACACGTTTCTTTCGGTGCTGCTCACCTCGATGGCGGGCTGGGCGCTGGCGCGCTACGACTTCCTCGGCAAGGGCGTGGTGGTGGCGATCATCTTCGGCACCATCACGCTTCCCTATGCCGTGGTGCTGATCCCCCAATTCATCATGGTGGCGCGCGATTTCCAGCTCGCCAACACCTGGATCGCGCTGATCGTGCCGCCGCTGTTCAATTCGCTCGGCGTGCTCTTCATGCGCCAGGCCTTTTCGATGATGCCGGCCGAGCTGTTCGACGCGGCGAGGGTCGAAGGCGTGAAGGAATGGCGCATCTTTCTGTTCGTGGCGCTGCCTTTGGCGCGGCCGATGCTGGCGGCCCTCGCCATCATTCTCTTCCTCGCCTCGTGGAATAACTATCTCTGGCCGCTTTTGATCAACAGCCAGCCCGGCGCGATGACGGCGCCGGTGGCGCTCGGCACCCTGATCGGCCTGACCAAAGTGTCCTGGGGCGGCATCATGGCCGGCGCCGTCATGCTGACCGTGCCGATGCTGATCGTCTTCGTGCTGCTGCAGCGCCATTTCATCGCCGGCATCGCCGCCGGCGCGGTCAAATAGGATAGGAACGAGATGGCGGCTGTCACCCTCACCAATGTCGTCAAGCGTTTCGGCACCTTCGAGGTCGTCCATGGCGCCAATATCGACATTACCGATGGCGAGTTCGTCGTCTTCGTCGGCCCGTCGGGATGCGGCAAGTCCACGCTTCTTCGCATGGTCGCCGGGCTGGAGGACATCAGCGGCGGCGAGATCGCCATCGGCGGCAAGGTGGTGAACGATGTCGAGCCGGCCGACCGCGGCATCGCCATGGTGTTCCAGTCTTACGCGCTCTACCCGCACATGACGGT
>NZ_RZSF01000110.1:0-2353 GCF_004023325.1 Mesorhizobium sp. M1A.F.Ca.ET.072.01.1.1
GCCATGGACCGACCGGCTGCCCGATCCACAACCAGATCCCGGACTGGAACGACCTCGTCTACAATGGCGACTGGGACAGCGCGATCCGCAACCTGCATTCGACCAACAATTTCCCCGAGTTCACCGGCCGCATCTGCCCGGCGCCCTGCGAGGAAGCCTGCACGCTGAACCTCGAGGACATTCCGGTCGCCATCAAGACGGTCGAGCAGGCGATCGCCGACAAGGCCTATGAGACCGGCCACATCCGGCCCTACCCGCCGGAAAAGAAGACCGGCAAGCGGGTTGCGGTCATCGGCTCCGGGCCGGCCGGCATGGCCGCCGCCCAGCAGCTCGGCCGCGCCGGCCACGATGTGCATGTCTATGAGCGCGAGAGCCGGCCGGGCGGGCTGATGCGCTACGGCATTCCCGACTTCAAGATCGAGAAGCATTACATCGATCGCCGCATCGAGCAGATGCAAGGCGAGGGCGTGAGTTTCCATTGCGGCGTCAATGTCGGCCTCGACAAGCCGGTTGCCGAGCTCCTCGCCGAGCACGACGCCGTGCTCTATTGCGGCGGCTCGGAAACGCCGCGCCCGGCCAACATCCCGGGCGACGATCTCAGCGGCGTCTATGACGCCATGCCGTATCTGGTGCAGCAGAACCGCCGCGTCGGCGGCGAGCCGATCCAATCGGTGGCCTGGCCGTCACATCCGATCATCGCCGGCGGCCAGCATGTCGTCGTCGTCGGCGGCGGCGACACCGCGTCCGACTGCATCGGCACCGCCTTCCGGCAAGGCGCGGTGCGCGTGACGCAGCTCGACATCCGTCCGCAGCCGCCGGAGAAGGAAGACAAGCTCGCGGTTTGGCCTTACTGGGCGACAAAGATGCGCACGTCTTCCTCGCAGGCTGAGGGCGCGGAGCGCGAATTTCAGGTGGCGACCATCGAATTCATCGGCGAGGACGGACAGCTGACCGGCGTCCGCTGCTGCGAGGTCGATGAGAAGCGCAAGCCGATCGCCGGCACCGAGTTCGTCATCCGCGCCGATCTCGCCTTCATCGCCATCGGCTTTGCCGGTCCGGCGAATGATGGGGTCATGAAGGAGCTGGACGGCGAAATAAAAATGGTCACCGACAGCCGCCGCTCGCGCAACGTCGAGGCCGACGACCGCGACTACAGAACCAGCATAGACAGGCTCTATGCCGCGGGCGACGTCCGTCGCGGCCAGTCGCTGGTGGTGTGGGCGATCCGCGAAGGCCGCCAGGCAGCGCGCGCGATCGACGAGGCGCTGATGGGGTCTAGCGTACTCCCCCGCTGAGTCTACCTGCAGCCACGATGTGCTCTTCCGTTGCGGCCCTACCGACGCACCGCTGTCGAGGTCTCCGATGAAGCGGTCGGCGTCTTCGGCGGCCAGGAAAAATCGTCGGCTCGGCCGGGCGAGGCGACGGGCGCCTTGCCCTCGACGGTCAGCTTTTCGCCGGGAAGGTTCGGATCGGCCTTGGCTGGCGGTGCGGCACCCAGCAGCTCGGTCCCGCCGTCGAGCGCGGGGTCGCTGAGCAGCATCGGCGCGGTGCGGTCGACGATGACAGGGGCCGCGGCAGGCTTCGACGCCTCGACCGGAGCGCCCGCCGGCGCGGAAACCGTGGTGACGCTTCCGGGTGCCGCCAGTCCGAGGATCTTGGCCAGCGGCTTTTCGGTGTAGAAGGCAAGCTTGCGCTTGCCGGCCCTGGTCACGTTGATGCCGTCGTCGGAGCGCAGGCGCACCGGCTGGCCGTTGATGTCCGGACCGGAGGTGACGAAGGCGCCGTTCTCGTCGACGAAGCCGTCCCAGACATCGACGAACTCGCCGCCATGGGTCTGTGCGGCTGAATGATAGATGTCGTTGAAGGCGAGCATGTCCGAGGTCATTTTTGCCGCCCCGAACGCCGGCATGCCGACCCACAGGAACGGCACCTTTGCATCTTGAATGGCCTTGCCCAGCGCATCGGTGCGGTGCTCGTATTCCTTGGTCCAGTTCTCGGAGCGCGGCTGCTCGCGGACGTCGCCGACGCGCATCTGCTGGCGGTCGTTGGAGCCAAGCATGACCACCACCACGGACGGCTTCTCCGTCTCGATCAGAGACTTGATCTCGACCGGCCAATTGTAGAAATCGTCACGCACGAAGCCCGACGAGCCGTTGCTGCGCGAAACGATCCTGACCGTCGGATTGTCGGCAAAGGCGACGTCCAGACCCTCGGCGAGTCCGCCCGCCAGGAAATCGCCGACCACCAGCACGACGCGCGCATCCGGCGCCTTTTCGACGACCGGCGCCTCCGGCTCGGCCGGCGGGCGCGGCTTGGGTTTTCTGGCCTTCGGCTTCGGCCTCACCGGCTGGAC
>NZ_RZSF01000110.1:2363-18760 GCF_004023325.1 Mesorhizobium sp. M1A.F.Ca.ET.072.01.1.1
TTGGCAGGAGGTTCAATGCGCTCGCTGCGGCGCGGGAAAAGAAGATCGCGCAGCGACCAGCCGCGGTTTCCGTCTTCCTGCGCGAAAGCCGGGGTATGAAAGGCGCTCGAGCCGGCGACGGCAAGCACGGCGATGGCCAGGACGAGAATCGGCAGGCGGCGAACGATCAGCCAGACACGCGCGACCGTAACCAATGAAAGTCTCCATCCCTTGGCGCATGACAGCGTGAAAAGCCGGCAAGTCATGCGCGGGCCGAAGCGCTACAGCATCCCTTCCGCTTTTGAAAGGCTGCTTCACGCCATGGGCGGCTCTATTGCTTCCGGAGCCATTTCAGCACTTCCAGGCTCGGATAGCCATCCTGGCTCAAGCCGACCTTCGCCTGGTAGGCCATGATGGCGGCCTTCGACCCCTCGCCGATCTTGCCGTCGAACTTGCCGTCATAATAACCGTGCTCGGAAAGCCGCTTCTGCAGTTCCTGCCGTTGCTCGAAGCTGAGCTTGGTGAAAGGCCGCTGCCAGTCCTGCACAAGCCCGGTGCCACCGGCGATTTCGTCGGCGAGCAGGCCGACGGCCAAAGCATATTTGTCGGCATTGTTGTAAGCCTTGATGACCGAGAAATTCCTGATCATCAGGAAGGCCGGTCCGCCCCTGCCGTCCGGCACCTTGAGCGTCGCCTTGTCGCTCAGGTTCCTGAACGGCTTGCCGTTGGCCCTGGCGACCCCGAGCGCCTGCCACTGCGCCAGCGTCTTCGATCCGGCGGGCAGCTTGCCCGGCGGCAAGGTCACTTCATAGCCCCAGGTCTTGCCGGCCTGCCAGCCGTTCTTCCTGAGCAGGTTGGCGGCAGTCGCCAACGCGTCGGGTATCGAATTCCAGATGTCGCGCCGGCCATTGCCGTCCATGTCCACCGCGTAGTGCTGATAGCTGGTCGGGATGAACTGGGTCTGACCCATCGCGCCCGCCCAGGAACCCATGAGATGGCTTTCGTCGATGTCGCCGGTCTGCAGGATCTTCAGCGCCGCGATCAGCTGGGTTCGGGCATATTTCGACCGCTTCGGGTCGCCATAGGCAAGAGTCGCCAGCGAACGGATGACATTGCGCATGATGTCGTCGCGCTTGAGGATCTCGCCATAGTTCGATTCCATCGACCAGATGGCGAGAAGGATATGGCGATCGACGCCGAACCGCGCCTCGATCCGATCCAGCCATGGCTTCCATTTGCGCGCCATTGCCTGACCGTTGGTCACCGACTGGTCATGCACGCGGTTGTCGAAATAATCCCAGGCGGGGGCGGTGAATTCCGGCTGGGTGCGGGCCTTTTCCAGCACGACCGGGTCGGGCTCGATGCCCCTCATGGCCCTGTCGTAGACTGCGCCGGAAACGCCGCCCGAAACCGCGGTGGCACGGAAGCCCGCGACCCACTGGCGGAAACCCGCATCGGCGAAAGCGGGTCCGGCGGGCATCAGCAAGGCAAGCGTGAGGCTCGCGGCCGTCACAAATGCCGTCAGGCGCCTTGCGCTGTTGCGAACGGACATCCTTTTCCTCCTTCATCAAAATTAGGAAGGATCATTCAACGCCGAACCCGGTTAGTATTTAGTTTACCATAGGTGCCATTAGGAACGAAAAGAGAGGTCGGTGCTTTAACTTTCGATTTTCAGGCCAGCCGCTCGGGTAATTCAACATTCCGGCGCGAAAATGTTCGGGGGGATTGCGGAGCGGATGGCCGCGCGGATAATGGGCTTAAACGGATGGGTAGAGCATGAAGCGAGTTCGCAAGGCAGTTTTCCCGGTCGCCGGTCTCGGCACACGGTTTCTTCCGGCCACCAAGGCCATTCCGAAGGAGATGCTGACAGTCGTCGACCGGCCGGTCATTCAATATGTGGTCGACGAGGCGCGCGACGCCGGCATCGAGCATTTCATTTTCGTGACCGGGCGCAACAAGGCGGTCATCGAGGATCACTTCGACGTCCAGTTCGAGCTCTACGATACGCTCGCCCAGCGCGGGAAGGACGACCAACTCGCCCGCCTGCAGCGGCTGCAGCCAGCGCCTGGCCAGACCAGCTTCACCCGCCAGCAGGTGCCGATGGGCCTTGGCCACGCCGTCTGGTGCGCGCGTGAACTGGTCGGTGACGAACCGTTCGCGCTGCTTTTGCCCGACATGATCATGCAGTCGGAAAAAAGCTGCATGAAGGATATGGTCGAACTCTATGCCGAGACCGGGAACAACATCATCGCCGTACAGGAATGCGACCCGGCCGAGGCCCATAAATACGGCATCGTCGGCCGTGGCGAGGACACCCATCACGGTTTCCGCATCACCGGCATGGTGGAGAAGCCGAAGGCGGGCACGGCGCCCTCCAATCTCTTCATCAACGGGCGCTACATCCTGCAGCCGGAGATTTTCGGCATCCTCGAAAGCCAGGAGCGCGGCGCCGGCAACGAGATCCAGCTGACGGATGCGATGCTGAAGCTGGAGAAGCAGCAGCCCTTCTACGGCTATCACTATAAGGGGCGCACCTTCGACTGCGGCTCGCCGGAAGGCTTCGTCGAGGCCAATGTCGCCTTCGCGCTCTGGCGCAGCGACATGAATGCGAGCATGGCCGGGGTCATCCGCACGCTGCTGGATGAGGTGCGGCCGGCGGAGCGGATCGGCGCCGCTTCCTAGGTGCTGGCTAAGCGGCGTTGGTCCTTCGGATCTCCGCGTCCGCGTCGCTGGCGCGAGGATGACGAAGCGTCAGCGCTGCACCTTCAGGCCGAGATAGACGCTGTTGGCGACATAGTCGCGACCGGGAAGGTTGCTGGTGAGCTTCTCCGTCCTGACTTTTGTGGTGAGGCCGGCATAGCGGTTCAACCACCAGGTCAGGCCGGCCTCGGCGCTCAGGATGAGATCGTGGCCATCGGAGCCGGTATAATCCCGCCAATCGATCCCGAGCGCTGTATCCGCCGTCAGGTTGGCGCGCACCTGCCGCTCGCCGGTGAGCCGGCCCGAATAGAGGAGGTCGCCGCTCTCGTTAGCGGTGGTCGTGGTCTCGACCGTGGTTCTTCCGGTGAGCCCGATGATGGTGCCGCGCTCGGGCGACCATTTGAGGTCGGCGTTGACGTAGGGCCCCGCAATAGCCGGCAGACGGTCGTCATCAATGCCTTCGCGCAGCCATCCGACGGAGAACTCGCCGGAGAGCTTCTCGCGCATGTCTAGCTCGAGGCCGGCACGCGCGCCGAGCCGCGTCGAGGAGCGCTCGAAATCGTTGCTGTCGAGGCGCAGATCGTAGATCCGCCGGCCGGCTTCCACCTCAAGGAATGGCGTCATGGCCGGTGAGACCTGGTAGCCGGTACGCAAGGTCGCAGAGTAGAGCGTGGAGTCGCGATCCTTCAGCGACAACACGGTGCCGTCCGAGAGCTTGGCGTCGCCGTAGGTGTCGTGCGTGACCGCGCCGGTCAGCGCGTAGCGCATCTTGCCGACATCCTTCTCGATGCCGAGGCTGCCGTCGACCGTCTGCCGCAGCGGCTGTGAGGTGACGCCGGCAATCGCATCCGGCGAGGACGCCGATTCCGGCACCGCTTCATAGCCGAGCTTGGCGATGGCGCGCAGTTCATTGTCGAGGTCGACATTGAGCTGGCCTTCGATCCGGCCCTGCGCATCGTTGATCTTCTGGCCCGTAAGCGTGTTGCGAAAAAGGCCGTAGCCGTCGATGACGGCCGAATTCTCGCGCCAGTCGGAGGTGGCGGAGAAACGCAGCGCGGTTTCGGACAGCACAGCCGACCTGCCGCCGGCGCTGGCATCGGCATTGGAAGTCGCGGTGAGGCCTTGCTCGAGTGTCGGACGGAAGACGAAGGTGCCGAGCTTGATGCCGGGGGCGGCGAAAGGATCGTCCTCCGGCTTCACTTTCTGGCCCTCGATCGATCCTGTGCGCTCGGCGCCGGGATCGAGCTTCTGCCGGTCGACGCTGTCGATGGTGACGGCGCGGCGGTTCGCGCCGTCATCCTCGGTGGCCGCCGTTTCGGCCTGATCGCCGGTGGCGGCCTTGGCCGTGCTGTCGGTCGTCTGGCCAGGCTTCTTCTTGGCGTTTTGCTTGCCGGCCGCCTTGGCATCGCTTTTCGCCTTGGCACCCGCACTCCGCCTTGCAGTCGAAGGCCGGCGTGGGGCGGCCATTGTCTGACCGTCGGCGCCGGGGTCGTCGGTGGCTTGCGGCTGGTCGAAGATGCTGCCCGCCGCGCCCCCGGCCTGGTCGTCGTCGGGCACCGCGCCTGGGCTTGCCGGCTCATAAGGGTTGGCGGGCGTCTGGTCCTCAGCCGTCTGGGTCGCTGGAACCGCTTGATCCAGCGATCCCTGCGGGCGCAACTGTCTCGCCTTGCGTTGCTGGTCGGCCAGGATTGCCGATTCGGAGACCTCGCCGCGCAACTCGGTTTCCTGCGAAAATGCCGGCACGGTGCGCAGCAAGGCGACGATGCTTGCCGTCAGCAAAAGCGCTGCAACGGCAATGCACTTCCGGCCCTTTTTCGTATCTGGCTCGCCGCCGAACATCATCACCACTGCTTGCGCGGCGCAGGCGCGCCATACTTACCGGACCGTAAATGCGGATGGTTAACGGAGGGTTGAAACAGGCCAAGGACCCTGTCCGCGACGCACGCGAGACGGGAATTCCGTTGGACAGGCGGGCGACATGGCGCTAATGGCATCTGCCATGCACGCGGGGTCCTCAGAAAGAAAGCAGCCGGACAGGCAGGCAGCGATTGAATCGGCGCTGAGAACGGTGGCGACGGAGCAGGCCGGCATGGCCGCGCTTGCAGCCGCTCTCGGCAACGGCTTGTCCGAACCGTTCGCTGCCGCAGTGGATGCCATCGCGCGGATCGAGGGCCGCGTCATCGTCACCGGCGTCGGCAAGAGCGGCCATATCGGCTCAAAGATCGCGGCGACGCTCGCCTCGACCGGCACGCCTGCCTTCTTCGTCCATCCGGCCGAGGCCAATCACGGCGATCTCGGCATGATCGCCAGGGACGACGCCATCATCGCCATGTCGTGGTCGGGCGAGAGCAAGGAACTGATGGGCATCGTCGCCTATTCCAGACGCTTTTCGATCCCGCTGATCGCCATCACCTCGGGCGAGAATTCGGCGCTGGCGCGCGCCGCCGACGTCGTGCTGTTGCTGCCGGCCGCGCCGGAGGCCTGTCCGCACGGGCTGGCGCCGACGACATCGGCGCTGCTGCAGCTGGTCATGGGCGATGCGCTGGCGATCGCGCTGCTCGAGGCGCGCGGCTTCACGCCGGACCATTTCCGCACCTTCCATCCCGGCGGTCAGCTCGGCGCCAATCTGATGCAACTGCGCGAGATCATGCATGTCGGCGAGCGGCTGCCGCTGGTGCCGTCGGGCACGGGAATGCGCGAAGCGATCGTCGAGCTGTCGCGCAAGGGTTTTGGCTGCGTGGCGATCACCGGCGCCGACGGTTCGCTGATCGGCATCATCACCGACGGCGACATCCGCCGCCACATTGCCGATGACCTTCTGTCGATGAACGTCGATGAGGTGATGACAAAGAAGCCGAAGACGGCTGCCCCCGACACGCTGGTGGCGACGGCGCTGCAGACGATCAATACATCGGCCATCACCAGTCTGATGGTGGTCGAGGCCGATCGCCCCGTGGGGCTAGTGCATCTGCACGATCTGCTGCGCATCGGCGCCGCTTGAGATGGGCGAGACTCAGGACACGCAGGCCTGATCCCAAGCGGCTTCAGAATAGGAAATCCGCAAACTCAGACGGCCTCCACCGTCAGCTCCAGATCGGTGTCGGCGGCGCCGGTCACACGCACCTGGGTGCCGACGGGCAGGTCCGGGCCGGAGACACGCCACAGCGTGTCGCCGAGGCGGATGCGGCCGCGGCCATTCTTGATGGGCTCGGCCAATGTCGCCGTGCGGCCGACCATCTGAGCGCCGCGGCGGTTGAGCAGCGGCTGGTCCGCATTGACGGCACGATCACCCACCAGCTTCTTGCCGACGAAGGCTGAGGCCAGGGAGAGCACGAGGAAGGCGAGCACCTGGAGCTGCCAAGTCCAGAAGGCAGCATCCCAAATCAGCAGCGAAACCGCGCCGATGATCAGCGCGGCGATGCCGATCCACAGCATGAACACGCCGGGCGCGACGATTTCCATCACCAGCAGCACGAAGCCGAGGACCATCCAGTTCCACGGGCCGAGTTCCGATACGATGCGCTCGATCATTGACCTTCTCCCACCCAGATGGCGTGCCTCAATTGTCCGACGGTCGCACGAGCGGCGTGCGCGCGCCCTGACGTTGCGGGCCGGAAGGGCCGTCGGCCTTGAACACTTCGCGGGCGATCTCGCCGATGCCACCGAGCGAACCGATCAGCGATGAGGCTTCGAACGGCATGAGCACGATCTTGTTGTTGCTGGACGAGCCGATCCTGGCCAGCGCCTCGGTGTATTTCTGCGCGATGAAGTAGTTGATCGCCTGCACGTCGCCCTTGGCGATGGCTTCCGACACCACCTGGGTCGCCTTGGCCTCCGCCTCGGCGGAACGCTCGCGCGCTTCGGCATCGCGGAAGGCGGCTTCCCTGCGGCCTTCGGCCTCGAGGATCTGCGACTGCTTCATGCCTTCGGCGGCCAGGATCTGGGCGCGCTTGTCGCGCTCGGCGATCATCTGGCGGCTCATCGAATCCACCAGATTGGCCGGCGGGTTGATGTCCTTGATCTCGACGCGGGTAATCTTGATGCCCCACGGGTGCGCGGCCTCATCGACGACGCGCAGCAACCGCTCGTTGATCGCATCGCGGTTGGACAGCAATTCGTCGAGGTCCATCGAGCCCATGACGGTACGGATGTTGGTCATGGTGAGGTTGAGGATGGCGTTCTGCAGCCCGGAGACCTGATAGGCGGCCTGCGGGGCATTCAACACCTGGTAGAAGGCGACGCCGTCGACGCCGACGATTGCATTGTCGCGGGTAATGATCTCCTGCGTCGGGACATCGAGCACCTGCTCCATCATGTTCATCTTGGCGCCTACGCGCTCGAAGATCGGATTGATGATGTTCAGGCCGGGCGTCAGCGTCTTGGTGTAGCGGCCGAAACGCTCCACCGTGTAGTTGTAGCCCTGCGGCACCGTTCTGATGCCTTTGAAAAGAAGGATGATGACGAGGAATACAAGAACAATGATGGCAATATCGAAACCGCTAAACCCCATTTCGTTTCTCCCTCAAAAGGCGGCGACCTCGCGGAATCACTTAAGTGTGTTTCCGCAGCGTTACAATCAGGTGATCGCGAATATTGGTTAGCGAAGGCTATTGCGAACCGGTTTCGCCGCCTATTATCGGACGTCAGACCCAGCCTGACAGTTCCCGCCGCACCAGCGCCTCGATCACTGCCATGCCCTCGGCGCTGTCGTTGAGGCAAGGGATGTGGGCGAAGTTCTTGCCGCCGGCATGGTGGAATGTCTCGGCGGCCTCGCGGCCGATTTCGTCCAGCGTCTCGATACAGTCGACGGAAAAACCTGGATTGACGACCGCGATCGATTTGACGCCGTCCTTCGCCAGCTTCTCGATAGTGACGTCGGTGTAGGGCTGCAGCCATTCCTGGGCGCCGAAGCGCGACTGGAAGGTGGTGATGAGCTTCTTCTCGTCCCAGCCGAGCCTTGCCCTGAGCAGCCTCGTCGTCTCGAGGCAATGCGCCTGGTAAGGGTCACCCTTGTCGGAATAGGGTTTTGGGATGCCGTGGTAGGAGGTGATCACCACCTCCGGCGCGAAATCGAGCGTCGCCAGGTTTTGCTCGATCGAACGGGCGAGGGCGTCGATATAGACCGGCTCGTCATAATAGGGCGGCACACTGCGGATGGCCGGCGCTTGCCTGATCTTCATCAGCGCCCGGAACAGCTGGTCGTTCGCCGTCGCCGTGGTCGTCGCCGAATATTGCGGATAGAGCGGAAAAGTGAGGATGCGCTCGCAGCCCTGCTCGACCAGCCGGCGGACGACGCTGCCGGTCGAGGGATTGCCGTAGCGCATGGCCCAGTCGACCACGACGGTTGGCAGATCAGCAAGCGCAGTGGCGAGCTTCTCCGCCTGCGAGCGGGTGAAGGTGCGCAGCGGCGACTCGTTCTTCTCCCGGTTCCAGATCCTGGCGTAGTTGGCGCCGGACTTTGTCGGCCGCGTTGTGAGAACCAGCGCGTAGAGGATCGGATACCAGATCGCCTTGTTGAGCTCGATGACGCGCGGATCGGAGAGAAATTCTCTGAGATAGTGCCACATTGGCTTGAAATCGGTGCCGTCGGGCGTGCCGAGATTGATCAGCATGATGCCGATCTTGCCCGCCTTCGCCGGCGCGGCACCCGCCGGCGCCGGACCGGCGGTCTTGGCGGCTTTCGCATCGGCAGGATTGGCAAGCGTCATCGACGGTCTCCGGTTGTCGGTGCGAAAACTAGCGATGCCATGCCGGTTTTGGAATGCTGCGTCTGGACGCACCTTACCGCGTTTGCGTCTGAAAACGGAACACCCGTCCGGTCTCCCGGACGGGCGCCATGAACTTCCGGCGAAAGGTTACTTTGCGGCCGGCGGAATGGTCAGCGTTGCTCCGAGCGGCAGACGGCGCGGCCTGTAGTCCTTGTTGGCCTCGGAGATCAGCTTCCATTTGCTGCCGTCGCCATAGTTTTTCTTGGCCAGATCCCAATAGGTGTCGCCGGCGGCAACCACATGGCTGGTCTCTGGGCTGGCCTCCGGACCGGTCGCGGCCGGCTTGGCCTCGGCGGGCGCTGTTTCGGCCGGCTTGGCGGATTCGGTCGCAGGGGCGGCGGTCGCCGGCGCAGTCTCGGCAGGTTTTGCTGTCTCCGACGTTGCCGGTGCCGTCTCGGCCGGAACGGCCGGCGGCGTCCCGGCGATGTCGCCGGAATTGGACGGCAAAGCCGGCATGGCAGGCTCGGTGGCCGCCGGCGCCGTCTCGGCCGGCTTCGCGGGTTGGGCGGCAGGCGGCGTCGTGGCGGTCTCGGCAGGTTTTGCCGGCTCCGCGGCCGCTGTCGTGGCGCCGATCTCGGTGATGCGGCCGTCGAGCTTCGGTGTGTAGGGGCGGTGCGCGCCGAGATAGTCGGCCACCACCTGCTCCAGGCCCGGGCCGTAGTCATAGGCGTCTGTGGCCTTTTCGGCGAAGACCTTGTAGCCGTCGCCGCCCTGGCGGACGTAGTTGTTGGTGGCGACGAGATACTGCTTGTCCGGATTGATCGGCACCCAGGCGCCGTTCTCCATCACCTCGACCGATTTGACGCGGCCGGCATTGGGCGCGACCGACTTGTTGAAGGCATATTTCAAGCCGGCCACCTGCGGGAAGCGACCGGCGCCGTCCTCGACCTGGCTGACGCCGCTTTCGAGACCGGCGACCAGATCCTTGCCGGAGATCTTGAAGGTCGCCAGCGTGTTCTGGAACGGCAGCACCGTCAGCACTTCGCCCATGGTCACGGTGCCCTGGTCGATCGAGGCGCGCAGTCCGCCGCCATTCGAGATGACGATCTCGACGCCCTGGCCCTTGACCCGATCGAGGACGGCGTCGGAGACGAGATTGCCCATTTCGCATTCGCGGGTGCGGCAGCTTTCACGACTGCCATCGATCGGCTTGGTGGTCTCCGCCACTTCCTTGTTCTTCAGCGCCTCGATCGGCGCGCCAAGCTCCTTGATGCGGGCGAGCACCGCCGGATCGGGCGTGATCGACTTGTCGAGAAAGATCGGGTCGCCGCTGGCCGACTTGACGACGCCGTTGTCGTCGAACACGACCTTGAATTCGCCGAGATATTTCGAATAGGACGCCGCCTGCACCACCGGCACCTTGTAGCCGTCGGGATTGTCGACCATCGTCGGGTAGGGGCCTGCCGCCTTCGGATCGGTGTTCGACAAAAGCGTGTGGCTGTGGCCGCCGACCACCACGTCGACGCCGGGGATTTTCGCGATGACGTCGCGCTCGCGGTTGTAGCCGATATGGGTGACGGCGATGATCTTGTTGATGCCCTGCGCCTTCAGTTTCTCGACCTCGGCGGTGATCGACTTGACGTCGTCCGCGATGGCAATGTTGGGGCCGGGCGAGGCGAGTTCCGGAGTGTCGTTGGTGACGGCGCCGACGATGCCGATCTTCTGGCCGCCGACCTCGACCACGATGGACGGCTTGACCTTGCCGTGGGCGCCGGACTTGTCGTTGGGCACGACGTTGGCGCTGACCACCGGGAACTTCGCCTTGTCGAGGTAAGGCACAAGCGCGCTTTCGCCGTCGTCGAACTCATGGTTGCCGAGCGTCACCGCGTCGGGCTTGAGCTGATTGAGGAATTCCTCCTCCGCTGCTCCCTTGTAGGTGATGTAGAACAGCGATCCCTGGAAGCTGTCGCCTGCATTGAGCAGCAGCACGTTCTGACCTTCGAGCTTCTTGCGCTCCTGCGCGATCGCAGTGACCAGCCGGCCGGCGCCGCCAATGCACTCGCCTTTGGTCTCCTCCTCCGCGGAACATGTCGACTCGTATTTGTTGTTGCCTTCGATGCGGCTATGCCAATCGTTGAAATGCAGGATGTTCAGCGTGTAGTCGGCAAAAGACGCTCCGGCCGAGAGGCCAAGTGCTGATGCGGAAAGGGCGGCAATGGCGGCAAATTTCTTCATTTCTCGTCTCCCGGATGAGCTGACTTGAAGTGCTTAAAGCCCTCGCTTGGCTGGAAGGTAACAGTCAGCTTCGGGTCATGTTCACATCGCGTTTTGGCCGATGCAAGCGGAAATCGGGAGGAGGTTTGCCGGCACAAAAAAGGACGGCGGCTCGCGCCGCCATCCTCAACAAAGTCGATCTCTGCCTGAGCTCAGGCCCGGCGCGTCAGCACGAAATTCTGACCACTGGAGCTGGTGCAGTTGAGCTGGCTGGTAGAGACCATCAGGCAGTTGAAGCTAACCGGCGTCTGGCGGATCAGCGAGGTGCCGTGGATCTCGACCGAGGTCGCGCCGGTCATGGTGTAGCTGCCCTCGGACAGCTTCTGGCCGGTATCGGTCGCGACGGTGGTGAAGCTGCCGGCCGCGAAAGTCGAGAGGCCGGTGCCCTTGGCGTCGATCCAGTTGCCCTCGACGCCCTTGGGCGCCGCTGCGATCGGCTCCGAAGGGCCGGTGGTGGTGCAGGCGGCCGCGGCCAGAAGGCTTGCCGCGGCGCCTGCCGAAAGCAATTTGCGCGCAATGGTCATTTAGAATCCTCTCCTCTCGCGTCGGCCCGAAAACCGATCTCCGATCTTCGGAAAAGCACGATGCGTGCATTCAAAGTGCTAGAGTACTTTGTGCGTCCGAAGGAACGCCCGTTTCTCTAGGCCGCCCGTCTTCAATCGCCCGATTTCCGGGCGATTGCAAGGTGGAGACGCGGGTAGGCTTGGCTGCTATCGCACCAGGATGTTGCGGAACTGCCACGGATCGTCCTTGTCCAGATCCTCGGGGAAAAGCCCCGGGCGATTATCAAGCGGCGTCCAGTCGGTGTAGTAGCCCCTGACCGGCCCGAGATAGGGAAGCTGCACTTCCAGGCAGCGCCGGTAGTCCATCTCGTCGGCCTCCACGATGCCGGCCATCGGATTTTCCAACGCCCAGACCATGCCGGCGAGCACCGCCGAGGTGACCTGCAGGCCGGTGGCGTTCTGGTAAGGCGCCAGTTTGCGCGCCTCGGCCAGCGACAGCTGCGAGCCGTACCAATAGGCGTTCTTGGCATGGCCGTAGAGCAGCACGCCGAGCTCGTCGACGCCGTCGACCAGCTCGTTCTCGTCGAGCACGTGATGCACCGGTTGCGCCTTGCCGGCGGCGCCGAACATCTCGTGCAGCGACAGCACGGCATCGTTGCAGGGGTGATAGGCATAATGGCAGGTCGGGCGATACTGAACCTTGCCCTTCTTGCCGCGCACGGTGAAGAAGTCGGCGATCGAGATCGCCTCGTTGTGGGTCACGAGGAAGCCGTATTGCGGGCCGGGCGTCGGGCACCAGGAGCGCACGCGCGTGTTGGCGCCCGCCTGCTCCAGGTAGATCGCCGCCTGCGAGCCGTGCTTGTGCTTCTTGCCGTTCTTCGGCATCCAGGTCTCATGCGTGCCCCAGCCGAGCTCGGCCGGCTGCAGGCCTTCCGAGATGAAGCCCTCGACCGACCAGGTGTTCCAGAATACATCCATCGGCTTCGGCTTCTTGGTGCGCTGGGTATCGCGCTCGGCGATGTGGATGCCCTTGACTCCGGCCTTCTTCATCAGCTTCGCCCAGCCCTCGCGGTCGTGCTCCGCCGGGACCACAAACTCGAGCCCGAGATCGGTGGCGAGGTTGACCAGTGCCTGCTTGACGAACCAGGAGACCATGCCAGGATTGGCGCCGCAGCAGGAGATCGCCGTAGTGCCGCCGGGAGCCTTCTCCTTCTCCTGGCGCACGCTCTCGCGCAGCGCGTAATTGGTGCGCGAGGCATTGTCGGCCTTGTCGTCGAAATAGAAGCCGAGCCACGGCTCGACCACCGTATCGATATAGAGCACGCCGAGCTTGCGGCAGAGCTTCATCAACTCGAGCGAGGAGGTGTCGACCGACAGGTTGACGCACATGCCCTGACCGCTGCCATTGGTGAGAAGCGGGGTCAGAAGCTTCTTGTAGTTCTTCCTGGTCACCGCGTCCTGAACGAAGGCGATGCCGCGCTCGTCGAGCAGCATGCGGTCGCTGTCGCGCGGGTCGATGACCACCATGCGCGACTTGTCGAACTTGAAATGGCGTTCGATCAGCGGCAGCGTTCCCCGTCCGATCGAGCCGAAGCCGATCATCACGACAGGGCCGGTGATTTCACCGTAAACGGGCCAGTTCTCGTTCGCCATTTTTTCGCATACTCCTTCAAACACGGGAAAGTCCGGCATTTTTCGCCGGTAGCCCTACATCACAGATCATTGTCACAAACCAGCAAAAACCGCCAACCGACGGCCAAACCGGCCTGGCGGTTTGGTTAAGCCACCATGGCCATGCCGGCGAGGTACGAAACCAGCCGGTCGCGGTCCGCGCTCAAACCCTTGTAGTCGAGCTGCGCCTGATCGAGAGCATCGAGCTGGTCGGCGAAGGAGGCCGCAAGCGCGACCTTGTCGGGGTGTCGGGCAAGCACCGCCAGCGGGTCGAGATGGATGCGGATGGTGAAAAGGATGTCGCGCGACACCGGCAGCTTGCGCAAGGTCTGACGCTCGACGCGAATGAAGGCATGGGCGTTGATGTCACCATCCGGAAAACGAGTCGGACGGTTCGTGGCACGGTCGATCCGCTCCCCGTTGGAAAGTGGATGATAGAGCGCGTCGCCCGCCTGGATCGACCAGTTGAAGCGCTCGACCGCCTGGCCCTGCAGGCCGTCGAACATGCGGTTGATGAGGTCCGCAGGCCGTGTGCCGGGGCCGAAGCCGGGCACCGGCGCGTGGATCTGTTGCAGCGGTTTGCCGAATTTCTCCTGGAGCGACCAGGACGACGGAAAGCAGAGCGAGCCGGCGGCGAGCCGCCAGCCGCTGTCGTCGCGGCGCATCAGGATCAGGTCTTCCTGGATTAGCAGCGAGGCTGCGACCAGCGGGGCGTCGGGGCCCACATTGCTGCCTTCGGGGCCGGCTACCTCGATCCCGGCACCCTTGCGGCGGTAGGTTTCGGGATGTTTCGCCAGCAGGTGCGCTCCAAGCAGATCCAGCACCTCCTGCTGCGCCTCACGCGTGCCCTCCTCCTCGACAAAAACCCGGCTTGGGATTTCCGCGTAGAGACGGCGCTTTTCGGCGAGATGCGGCAAAAGAAACTCGTCGAGCTCGATCCATCGATCGAGATCGAGCGGTTTCAGCCCGATGGTGAAAAGCCTTGACGATCCGTCATAGGGCGTATGGGTCGGCGGGCGAACACTCATGCTTCCTTGAAGGCGTCCAGTTCGGTGGCGGTCAACCGCGCCGCGAATTCGGTGATTTCGTAGTCGGCCGCGCCTGCCTCGGAGAAAGGGTCGGCCGCCAGTCTGGCGTCAAGCACGTCGCGGGAACCGCGCGCGACGATGATGCCGCCGGTCCTTGGCCGTTTCGGTCCAGACGCAACAAAAATGCCTTCCGCGTAGCAGGCCTTCAGCCATTCGACATGCGCCGGCGCCAGCCGATCGATCTCGGTCAGCGGCACCTTGTAGTTCAGCGAAACGATGAACATTGCATTCTCCTGCTTGGCGTCATGCCAGCCTCGCCGGGATCAACCCACGTAGCGAATTGCCGACGTGAAGCGCCCTCGCCGACTTCAGATCGTCAAAGCTGTAGATCGCTTCGCGGGCGCGGCCATCGTCCAGCAGCTCGCCTCGCAATACGCCAGGCAAAAGGCCGCAGTCGAGCCGGGGCGTGGCCAACACGCCGTCGCCGAAATCGGCGAACACATTGGTGATGGTTCCTTCGCAGATTTCTCCGCGCTCATTGGCCAGCAGCACTTCGTCGGCGCGGGTGGCGAGGTATTCGGCGCGCGCCTGTTGGTAGGTTTCGCGGCGGCTGGTCTTGTGACGCAGCAACAAGTTACCGGAATCGAGGCGGACCCGCGCCAGCTGCAGACGCCATGCCCTGTCTGCGGGAAGCTGCTCAAAGGGCTGCGCGGCGGCTGTCGCCTCGCCGTTGCGCTGCAGTGCAAGCCGGGTGCGCAAAGCGATCCGCTGCCCGCCGGTCGCGTTCTTCAGCACTTCGCCGATCCGCTGCGGATCGCACGCAAAGCCGAGCTCCGCCGCCGAGGCATAAAGCCGCGCAAGGTGGCGCTCGAAGCGCAGAAAGCCGGACCCCGGCTGCCAGCGCATGGTCTCGATCAGCTCGAAGTCGGGACGGTTCCCGTCGCGAAGCGCGCTTTCAGAAGACACTCCCGGTACTCCTCCTCGGCGGTGGAATCGAAGACCACGCCGCCGCCGACATTGTAGACGGCCTCGCCATTGGCAAAGAGCGAGATGGTGCGGATCGCCACCGAGAACCGCATCGTGCCGCCGGGCGCGACCCAGCCGATGGCGCCGCAATAGACGTCGCGCGGCACGCCCTCCAAATCGTGCAGGATCTCCATGGCGCGGATCTTCGGCGCGCCGGTGATCGAGCCGCAGGGAAAGAGCGCTGCGAAGACTTGGCGAATACCGATATCAGGCAGGAGCTTCGCCCGCACCCGGCTCACCATCTGGTGCACCGTCGGGTAGGTCTCGATGCGGAATAGCTCCGGCACTTCCAGCGTGCCGACCTCGCTGATCAGCGAGATGTCGTTGCGCAGGAGATCGACGATCATCCGGTTCTCGGCCTGGTTCTTCTCGTCGTTGCGCAGGAACGCCTTCAGCCGCGCGTCCTCGGTCTTGGTGGCGCCGCGCGGCGCCGTGCCCTTCATCGGGTGCGTCTCGATCATGCCGTCCGCATCGATCTCGAAGAAGAGTTCCGGCGAGCGCGACAGCACGATCGGATCGCCGAACGAGATCAGCGCGCCGTATTTCACCGGCTGGCGCCCGGTCAGCGCCTCGAAGGCGGCAAGCGGATCGCCCGACCATTGCGCATGGACCGGAAAGGTCAGATTGCCCTGATAACAGTCGCCCTTGCGAATATGGTTGTGGAGGCGCGCGAAGCGGACGGCGTAGTCCTCGGCGGACCAGGATGCGCGGGCGTCGAAGATCGGTCCGTTGCTGGCGGGGCCTTCGTTCCGCGGCACGGCCTGTTCGAGCGGCGCATCGAAGACACCGAGACAGATCAGCGGCGCGCGGCGGCCCTCTGGCAGCAACGGCACCAGTTTCGGCTCCAGCAGGTAGCCTGCCTCATAGGAGAAATAGCCTGCCAGCCATTTGCCCGCGTCGGAGGCGGCCTGTGCCGCTTCCAGCGCCGGCGTGAATTCGTCCGCGGCTCGCGCCGTGATGACCTCATGCGGCCCGTCAAAGACGAGCTGGCGGCCGGTCTCGTCATTGCGGAATATTGCTGAGGGCAGGGACATAAGCCTCGGATGGGGTCGATTAAGTCGATCGCTCTATATGGGGGCGCGGCGAGGCGCAATCGAGAGAGCGGCGTCGGAGGGCGTAAAGGCATCTGGTCCAAAGCAAAAACGGCGCCCAATGGACGCCGCCTGCGCTGGGAAGGCACAGCGAGATCAGTTGTTGTTCGAGGTCGCCGTGGGGAACCGGCTAGCGAATTCGGCCTCGTCGCCCGCGGCCAGCAGTTTCGCCTGCTCGATCCATTTCTCGCGCGCGATGCGGCCGTCGAAATTGAGCACCTCCTCGACGCGCTTGACGTCGGCATCGGTCCAAGCGGCGATCTGGGCATAGGACGTGACGCCCTGCGCCTTGAGCAGCTTTTCATTGACCGGGCCGATGCCGATCAGGCGGCGCTGATATCGACCCCGACCCCAGCCAGATCCTCATCTGCAAGACCGTCAGCGGCAAAATCGGCTTCGACCAAATCCGCCGCGGCC
>NZ_RZSF01000111.1:0-18508 GCF_004023325.1 Mesorhizobium sp. M1A.F.Ca.ET.072.01.1.1
GGGCGGATCGGCCATGTCTTCACCCATTTCGCGCTCGAACTCGACGTCTTCCATGCCCACATCAGGGGTGATGCGCCCAACGGGCATTTCTGGTCGCTAGCCCACGAAATTTCCGGGGAAGCGCTGCCGACCGTCATGAAAAAGGTAATCGAGGCAGCGATACCGGGCGCAACCAAAAAGCAAGCCCCGCAGCGCCCGCGTTGAAAGGACCGCAATGACTGACATCCGCCACATCGTGTTCGACATCGGCAAGGTGCTGATCCACTACGATCCGGACCTTCCGTTCAGCCGGCTGATCCCGGATGCCGAGGAGCGGAAATGGTTCTTCGACAATGTCTGCACCAGCGCCTGGAACATCGAGCAGGATCGCGGCCGCACCTGGCAAGACGCCGAGGCGCTGCTGATCGCCGAACACCCCGATCACGCCGAGAACATCCGCAACTTCCGCCGCTGCTGGCACGAGATGGTGCCGCATGCCTATGACGACAGCGTCGCCATCATGGTCGGCCTTATCGACAGGGGCCGCGATGTGACCATGCTGACCAATTTCGCCGCCGACACATTCGCCGAAGCCCGCCGGCGCTTCGACTTTCTCAATCGGCCGCGCGGCGTCACCGTCTCGGGCGAGATCGGCCTGATCAAGCCGGACCAGGCCATCTACGACCGTCACGTCGCATCCTTCGACCTGGAGCCGGCCGCCACACTCTTCATCGACGACAGCCAGAAGAATGTCGACGGCGCCAAGGCCGCCGGCTGGCAGGCGGTGCTGTTCACCGATGCCAAGGCGCTTCAAGCGGATCTTGAACGGCTCGGGATTGCGGCCTGAACTGAACCACTTGCAGCAATCGGTTGAGCTTTCGATTCAAGCGGATCAGCCGCCTGCCCGCTCCATTCCGAGGCGGGCGATGCGGCGCAATTCGTCGATCGGGGTGAGGCCGCCGCTGCGCTCATAGTGCCAGAAGGTCCAGCCGTTGCAGGCGTCCAAACCCTGCACCTCGGCGCCGATCTTGTGGATCGAGCCGGCGCTGTCGCCGATGGCCAGCGTGCCGTCGGCGCGCACCTTGGCCGCCCAGCGCTTCTTGGCGTCGTAAAGTGTGGCGCCCGGCGCCACCAGGCCGGTGTCGATCAGGCTTATGAAGGCGACGCGCGGCTCGGCGCGCTTGCCGGACAGCACGGTGAGGTCGGCCTCATCCAGCGGGCGCACGGCGGCGATGCGCTCATTGGCGGCATCGATGTAGGATTGCTCGCGCTCGATGCCGACGAAGTGACGGCCGAGGCGCTTGGCGACCGCACCCGTGGTGCCCGAGCCGAAGAAGGGATCGAGCACGACATCGCCCGGCTTGGTCGAGGCCATCATGATGCGGGCCAGCAACGCTTCCGGCTTCTGCGTGGGATGCAGCTTGTTGCCGTTCTCGTCCTTCAGGCGCTCGGCGCCGGTGCAGATCGGGAACAGCCAGTCAGAGCGCATCTGCAAATCGTCATTCGAGGCCTTTAGCGCTTCGTAGTTGAAGGTGTAGCCCTTGGACTTCTGGTCGCGCGAGGCCCAGATCATCGTCTCATGCGCGTTCTGGAAGCGGCGGCCGCGGAAATTCGGCATCGGGTTGGTCTTGCGCCAGACGACGTCGTTCAGGATCCAGAAGCCGAGATCCTGCATCCTGGCACCGACGCGGAAGATGTTGTGGTAGGAGCCAATCACCCAGATCGTGCCATTGGGCTTCAGCACGCGTCGCGCGGCAAGCAGCCAGGCGCGGGTGAAGGCGTCATAGGCCTCAAAACTCTCGAACCGGTCCCAGTCGTCGTCGACGGCGTCCACCTTGGACTGGTCGGGCCGATGCAGATCGCCGTCGAGTTGCAGGTTGTAAGGCGGATCGGCGAAGATGACGTCGATCGACTTTTCCGGCAGCCTGTCGAGGGTGGCGACGCAATCGCCTTTGAGGATCGTGTCCAGCCATTCGGACTGCTGGGGAGCGTGGGAAAGCTCGTCGAGAAGACGCACGGCAGACATCAAAACACCCAAAGCACACGTTACGGTTTACTGGCCGTTATGGTTACCGATCAGCGTAAACATTCGGTGAAGGTCGAGCGAGAGCCTGCGCCACCGATTTGCGAACACCGGCCCATTGGTGTATGCCGCGCCGCTTGGGCCAGTCAGGCCATTTTCCTCCCGTTTTCGGATTGCCAATGCCCCAGCCAGACCTTGTCATTTTCGATTGCGACGGCGTGCTCGTCGATTCCGAGATCATCGCCGCGCGCGTGGAGGCCGAGCTTCTGACATCGGCCGGATACGAGATTTCGCCGGAGGAGCTTGCCGAGACCTATGCCGGGCTGACCTTCAAGGACATCCTGATGCGGGTCGAGGAAAAATCTCACCTTCCCTTCCAGGCCTCGCTGATCGACCGCGCCGAGGAACTCGTCGATCGCAAGCTGCGCAGCGACGTGCGCATCATCGACGGCGCACGCGAGGCGGTGGCGGCGGTGACCACGCCGCGCGCCGTCTGCTCCAATTCGCGCACCGAGCGGATCGAGTTCATGCTTGAAAAGGTGCGCCTGCTGCCCTTCTTCGCCGGCCGCATCTTTTCGGGGCTCGACATCCCCAGCAAGAAGACCAAGCCGGCACCGGACGTGTTCCTCTATGCCGCCGAACAGCTCGGCGCCAACCCGAAGAACACTTTCGTCATCGAGGATTCGGTGCACGGCGTCACCGGCGCCAGGACGGCGGGCATGCGCGTCATCGGCTTCACCGGCGCGGGGCACAGCTATCCCGGCCATGCCGACTCGCTGACCGAAGCGGGCGCCGAAACCGTCATCCGCCGTTTGGCGGAACTCGGCAGCACAATCGCGGCATTGTCGGAGTGGTCGGAGGACGCCTAACCGCGGAAGCGCGATTGGCGGCGAACCAGATCAGTTTGTCGCCGCCGCGGCGACGCGCTTCTTCCTCTTGGCCTTGGACTTGTCCGTCGCTGCCGGCGCGTTCTCGTCATAGCCGGCATAGGCTTGGTAGTCGCGGGCGGTCGGCTCCGGCACCACGACATTGGTGTCGGTGAAGACGAACTGCGTCGCGGCAGACGGATCGGTGACCTGCACCTGATACTGATGAAGTTGCGAATAGAGCACGTCAGGCCCATGTTGGACCGCGATGCGGATCGGCATCGTCACGGTACCGGGCGTGAACAGCGGCCCCGGCACGACCTTACCGGCCACCGCGATCTTCATCGTCAGTTGGCCGTTTTCGTGAGTGCAGTCGCGTGTCACGTCGGTGATCGACGCCTGATAAATGATCTTGGCGGGATCGCGATTGGGGTCGACGGGTTGACCGTTGGGTCCGGTCTGTGCGGCTGCGGCTGCCTGGGCTTCAGCGTCCGCCCCAGCATCGACTTTCTTTTTCTTCGTCTTGGCAGCGGTGCCCTTGGCATAGGTATTGAAGAAGGCGGTGCCGTCGCGCAGAGTCACTTTCGGGCAGTAGGCGCGCAACTGGCTGGCAAGCACCTTGGGGTCCTGCGGCGGTGGCGGCGCGGTCGGGTCCTTCTTGCTGAAGCCGAAGTTCAAAATGCCATTGTCGCTCGATTGGCAGCCTGCGGCGGCAAGCATAAAGCCGGTGAGCGCCAGACCCGCGACAACACGGCGGTTGACCGAATAAAACCTCATGAACTGCACTTCCCTCTCACAAAGCCGGTGACGTATATCAACGCCGCGGCGAAAATGCGACTGAGCCGGCTCGGAAAATTAACCAATTTGCCGTGGATGACGCGGCCGGCAGCAA
The DNA here is from genome assembly GCF_004023325.1 of Mesorhizobium sp. M1A.F.Ca.ET.072.01.1.1. Taxonomy (NCBI): domain Bacteria; kingdom Pseudomonadati; phylum Pseudomonadota; class Alphaproteobacteria; order Hyphomicrobiales; family Phyllobacteriaceae; genus Mesorhizobium; species Mesorhizobium sp. M1A.F.Ca.ET.072.01.1.1. Next base: position 3,761 of record NZ_RZSF01000111.1, read on the forward strand.
TGGGTTCTTGACGATGCAATATGTGAGTACCCGCGGGGATGCGCCCGTGCTTGGATTTTCGGACGCGGTGCTGGCCGGACTGGCGCGCGACGGCGGGCTTTACCTGCCGCGCGAATGGCCGCAGTTCTCGTCCGCCGATATTCGCGCGATGCGCGGCCTCGCCTATCCCGACCTTGCCATCCGCGTCTTGACACCCTTCCTCGGCGGCGAGATCGCCGCACCCGTCTTCGAACGGCTGGTGCGTGAAGCCTACGCGACTTTCCGGCACGATGCGGTCTGCCCGCTGGTGCAGACGGGCAAAAACACCTTCATCCTCGAGCTCTTCCACGGCCCGACGCTGGCTTTCAAGGACGTGGCGATGCAGCTGCTCGCGCGGCTGATGGACCATGTGCTGGTCGAACGGGGCAACCGCGCGACCATCGTCGGCGCCACCTCCGGCGACACCGGGGGCGCGGCAATAGACGCCTTTGCCGGCCGCGACCGCACCGATATCTTCATCCTTTTCCCCAACGGCAAGGTCTCGCCGGTGCAGCAGCGGCAGATGACGACGTCGAGCGCGGCGAACGTCCATGCGCTGTCGATCGAAGGCAATTTCGACGATTGCCAGGGCCTGGTGAAGGATATGTTCAACGACCACGCCTTCCGCGACAGGGTGTCGCTGTCGGGCGTCAATTCGATCAACTGGGCCCGCATCATGGCCCAGATCGTCTATTACTTCTCCTCGGCGCTGTCGCTGGGCGCGCCCGACCGGCCGGTGTCATTCACCGTGCCGACCGGCAATTTCGGCGATATTTTCGCCGGTTATGCCGCCAAGAGAATGGGGCTGCCGGTCGAGCGGCTGATCATCGCCACCAACGACAACGACATATTGGCGCGCACGCTTGCAAGCGGCGAATACCGCACCAAGGGCGTGTTCGCCACCACCTCGCCGTCGATGGACATCCAGGTGTCCTCGAACTTCGAGCGCCTGCTGTTCGAGGCGGCGAGCCGGGATGCGGCGACGGTCAGGCGCTACATGAACGGGCTGAAGCAGTCCGGCGCCTTTACCGTCGAAGCGGGCGAAATGGCGAAAATCCGTGCGGAGTTCGACGCCGGCCGCGCCAGCGTCGACGAGGTCGCGGCAACCATTCGCCAGACGCTTGAAGCGAGCAGCTATCTGCTCGATCCGCACACGGCCGCCGCTATGCACGTAGCGGCCGGCCATATGTCGGGCGCCGTGCCCATGGTGGTTCTCGGCACCGCGCATCCGGCCAAATTCCCGGCGGCGGTCAAGGCCGCCAGCGGCGTTACGCCAGCGCTGCCCGCTTGGCTCGCCGGCTTGATGACAGCCGACGAAAAGTACACCATACTTCCATCCGAGCTGAAAATGGTGGAAGAATACGTGAGCCGCCACACGCGGGCGGCCCGTTAGGGAGTAGTTGCCATATGGGTGTTGAGGTAAGCCGTCTGTCGAACGGCCTGACGGTCGCCACCGAAACCCTTCCAAGCCTCGAATCCGTTGCCCTTGGCGCCTGGGTCAAGTCGGGCGCACGCAATGAACGCGACGAAGAGCATGGCATGGCCCATCTGCTCGAGCACATGGCTTTCAAGGGAACGAAACGGCGCAGCGCCTTCGAGATCGCCTCGGAAATCGAGAATGTCGGAGGCGAGATCAACGCCGCCACCAGCGTCGAGACGACCTCCTACTACGCCAGGGTGCTTTCCGCCGACGTGCCGCTCGCGGTCGACATCCTGGCCGACATCCTGCAGGAATCGGAGTTCGATCCGGAGGAACTGGAGCGCGAGCAGCATGTGATCCTGCAGGAGATCGGCGCCGCGCACGACACGCCGGACGACATCGTCTTCGACCGTTTCACCGAAACCGCCTTCCGCCACCAGACCATCGGCCGCTCGATCCTCGGCACGCCGGAGACGGTCAAATCCTTCACCTCCAGGCAGCTGCACGATTTCATCGAACGGCAATATGGCGCCGAGCGCATGGTGATCGTGGCCGCCGGCGACATCAAGCACGACAATTTCGTGCGCGAGGTGGAAAGACAGCTTGGCGGCTTCCGCGCCAAGGCCACCAGCAACATCCCGCAATATGCGCAGTATGTCGGCGGCGACTTCCGCGAGGACCGCGACCTGATGGATGCGCAGATCGTGCTCGGCTTCGAGGGCCGCGCCTACCATGTGCGCGACTTCTACGCCTCGCAGGTGCTGTCGATGATCCTCGGCGGCGGCATGTCGTCGAGGCTGTTCCAGGAAGTGCGCGAGAAGCGCGGCCTGTGCTATTCGGTCTATGCCTTCCACTGGGGCTTTTCCGACACCGGCATTTTCGGTGTGCATGCGGCGACCGGACAGAGTGATATCGCCAAGCTGGTGCCGGTCATCATCGACGAATTGCAGAAGGCCGGGGAAAGCATCCAGCAGGATGAGCTCGACCGCGCACGCGCGCAATATCGGGCCGGCCTAATCATGTCGGCCGAAAGCCCGGCAAGCCGCGCCTCGCAGATCGCCAGGCAGTTGCTGCTGTTCGGGCGGCCGATCGCCAAGGAGGAGTTGATGGAGCGGCTGGCGGCGCTGACCGTCGAGCGGCTGACCGATCTCTCCTCGCGGCTGTTCTCGACCAAGCCGACGCTGACGGCGGTCGGCCCCGTGGGCACGCTGGCGCCCTACGAGGCGATCCTCGAATCGCTTGCGGGCCCGCAGACGACGGCTCGCAGGCTCGCCGTCTAACCTTCGTTCCAAAGTCGTGTTCGCGCTTCCTTTCTTTCGCCGCGACCTGCCGGCACTGAAGGGCGAAAAGGTCACGTTGCGCGTGCCTTTGATCAACGACTACCGCGAATGGTCGACGCTGCGCGGCGAAAGCCGCGCCTTTCTGGAGCCATGGGAGCCGCGTTGGCAGCCTGACGAGCTCGACCGCACCGCCTGGCGGCTGCGCATCGGCCGCTACCGCGAGGACTATGCGCAAGGCACGGCCATTGCCTTCTTCATCTTCGAGAAGTCGAGCGGCAAGCTCGCCGGCGGCATCACGCTCGGCAACATCCGCCACGGTGTCGCGCAAAGCGGCCACATCGGCTACTGGATCGGCGAGCGCTTCGGCGGCCGTGGACTGATGACCGACGCGGTCAAGGTGGTGTCGCGTTTTGCCTTCGATACGCTGCGGTTGCACCGGATCGAGGCTGCCTGTATTCCCGACAACGCACGGTCGATCCGCGTGCTTGAAAAAGCCGGATTCCGGCGCGAAGGACTTCTCAGATCCTATCTCCGGATCAACGGCATCTGGCAGGATCACTACCTCTACGCCCGGATCGCGGACGATCCGCCGGGTGATGGAACGAAGGGCTGATATGTGACGACTTTTTCGCGAATCGCGTCGCTGTTCGCCCTCATCCTGGCGCTCTTCGTCACGCTTTCAGCGGTTGCGCCGGCATTGGCCGTCGAGCCGATCAAGATTGCCCGCGACGACAAGGCGCTCGACCTTTCGGGCGCAGTCGAGATCTACCGGAACCAGGGCGAGAATTTCCAGGTCTCGACCGCGCCCGGCCCCGACGGCATCGTGCGGCGCATCGAGGTCGAGGCCAATGACGCGCGCTCGACCGGCGACTGGGCGGTGTTCGCGCTGGCCAACACCACCGACCAGCAGCTCGACAGGCTGATCGTCGCGCCGCATTTCCGCCTGGTGAATTCCGGTATCTTCTGGCCCGATCTCGGCTCGACGCGCATCGCGGCGATCACGCCCAGCGAAGGCTTCGCGCTCGACCGCCAGACCAGCCCCGACGCCGATGTGTTCCGAGTGACGCTCAACCCCGGAACGGTCGTCACCTTCATCGCCGAGCTCGCCTCGCCCAAGCTGCCGCAGGTCTATCTGTGGGACCCGGAATCCTACAAGGACTCGGTCAATTCCTACACGCTGTTCCGCGGCATCGTCATCGGCATCGCCGGCCTCTTGGCGCTGTTCCTGACCATCCTGTTCGTCGTCAAGGGAACCTCGATGTTCCCGGCCACCGCCGCCCTTGCCTGGGCGGTGCTCGCCTATATCTGCGTCGATTTCGGCTTCCTCAACAAGGTCATCGAAATCTCGCCCGGCAACGAGCAGATGTGGCGGGCCGGCACCGAGGTGGCGCTGGCGGGTACCTTCGTGGTGTTCCTGTTCGCCTATCTCAACCTCAACCGATGGCACGGCCATTTCAGCTATGGCGCGCTGGTCTGGATCCTCGGGCTGCTGCTGATTGCCGGCGTGGCCATCGTCGATCCGGCGGTCGCCGCCGGCATCGCCCGCATCTCGTTTGCCGCCACCGCGCTCACCGGCCTCGGCCTCATCATCTTCCTCGGAATTCGCGGCTATGACCGCGCGATCATGCTGGTGCCGAGCTGGGTGATGGTGCTGCTCTGGCTATGTGGGTCGTGGATGGCGATCACCGGCATGCTGGACAACGACATCGCCCAGCCGGCGCTCGGCGGCGGCCTGATCCTGATCATCCTGTTGATCGGTTTCACGGTGATGCAGCACGCTTTTGCCGGCGGCGCGCTGCACCAGGGCCTGTTTTCCGACCTCGAGCGCCAGGCGCTTGCAGTCGCCGGCTCGGGCGACATCGTGTGGGACTGGGACGTGCTGCGCGACCGCGTGGTGACCAAGCCCGACATCAGCCTGCAGCTCGGCCTTGCCCCCAACAGCCTTTCGGGCGCGGCCCGCAACTGGCTGCCGGTGCTGCATGCCGACGACCGCGACACCTTCCGCACCACGCTGGACGTGGTGCTGGAGCACCGCCGCGGCCGCGTGGCCCAGAATTTCCGCCTGCGCGGCGCCGACGGGCATTATCATTGGTTCTCGCTGCGCGCCCGTCCCGTGATCGGGTCGGATGGCGAGGTGATCCGCTGCGTCGGCACCATGGTCGACGTGACCGAGCAGAAGAAGTCCGAGGAAAGGCTGCTGCACGACGCCGTGCACGACAACCTGACCGGCCTGCCTAACCGCGAGCTGTTCATGAACCGGCTGGAGGCGATCATCTCGATCGCCCGCACCGAGGACAAGGTGCGCCCGACCGTCTTCGTCATCGACATCGACCGTTTCAAACAGGTCAATGACGGGCTCGGCATTTCGGCCGGCGACACCATCCTGCTGACCATCGCGCGCCGGCTGCACCGGCTTTTGAAGCCCAAGGATTCGCTGTCGCGCTTTGCCGGCGACCAGTTCGCGCTGATGCTGCTGTCGGAACAGGATCCGGCCCGCATCGCCGCCATGGCCGATGCCATCAAGCATGCGATCAACAATCCGATCACCTTTGCCAAGCGCGAGATCGTGCTCACCGCCTCGATCGGCCTGATCACCTGGACGACGGCGCAAACCTCGTCGGAGGACATGGTCAAGGACGCCGAGCTTGCCATGCATCAGGCCAAGCGTTTCGGCGGCGACAGGATCGAGCCGTTCCGGCCGGCCTTCCGCACCGTCGGCACCGACCGGCTGCAGTTCGAATCCGACCTTCGCCGCGCCATCGAGCGGCGCGAATTCACGCTTGCCTACCAGCCGATCGTGCGGCTGGAGGATGGCAGCGTCGCCGGCTTCGAGGCGCTGCTCAGATGGGATCATCCGCGGCGCGGGATGATCCCGCCGGGAGACTTCATCCCGGTGGCTGAGAATTGCGGCCTGATCGTGCAGCTCGGCCTGTTCGCCATGCAGCAGGCGGCCGAGGATCTGGCGGCCTGGCAGAAGCAGATCGGCGACGCGCCGCTGTCGGTTTCGGTCAACCTCTCCAGCCGGCAGCTCATCCGCCGCGACCTGGTCAGCGACGTGCGCTCCGTCATTGCGCGGGCCAACTTGAAGCCGCGCTGCTTCCGGCTCGAACTCACCGAATCGCTGGTGATGGACAATCCCGAGCAGACCGCGCATGTGCTGACCAAGCTCAAGCAACTCGGCATCGGACTGTCGCTCGACGATTTCGGCACCGGCTATTCATCGCTCTCCTACCTGACGCGCTTCCCCTTCGACACGATCAAGATCGACAAGAGCTTCGTCGACGACGCAACGCCGAAACGTGCGGTGCTGCTCAAGTCCATGGTCAACATGGCCCATGAGCTTGGCCTGTCGGTCGTCGCCGAAGGCATCTCCGACGAAAGCGACGCGCTGGAGCTGCGCCAGATGGGCTGCGAATATGTCCAGAGCTTCATGTTCGGCGCGCCGATGCCCGGCGACCAGGTGCTGAAGACGCTGAGGGAGCAGTACCCGCTCACGCAGGCTTAGAGGGCGTTGCTTCGGCGCTTACGAACTGCGGTGACCTTCCAACTCGTCATCACCCTAAACGCTCAGAGCGCCGCCATTCCTCAGAGCTGATGACGAAGCCAAGGCGGGTTCGACCAGTCCCGCAGGTCGGCAAAGGCGTTTAAGCGTGCCCCGCGGCGGCGCTCAAATGGGCGAGATCGATGCCGATCGAGGCAAGGATGCGATCGTATTTGCGCTCGATGTCGGCGTCGAACAGCAGCTCAGGCGTCGCCGGGCAGGTCAGCCAGCCATTCTCGGCGATCTCGCTTTCGAGCTGGCCTGCGCCCCAGCCGGAATAGCCGAGCGCCATCAGCGCATGACGCGGCCCGCGACCCGTCGAGATGGCGCGCAGGATGTCGACCGTAGCGGTCAGGCAGATGTCGTCGGAGACGTTGAGCGAGGATTCCACGCGATAGTCGCCGGAATGCAGCACGAAGCCGCGGCTGCGGTCGACAGGCCCGCCATTGCGCACGACGAAATCGCGGGCATGCGCCGGCAAGCGGATTGCTTCCTGCTCGTTCACGATGCCAAGCTGCACCAGAAGGTCGGGGAACAGCATCTGCTGCGTCTGATTGATGATCAGGCCCATGGCGCCCTCGTCGCTGTGGGCGCAGATATAGATGACGGAGCGCGTGAAGCGGTCGTCCTTCATGCCAGGCATGGCAATCAGGAACTGATCGTCGAGAAAGCCGCGTCCGGCCGTCTTCTTTTTGTGACGCAACAAGTCCATGGAGCTGAGGGTAACCCGTTTCCGCGGCGCCGAAAAGATGGTCAGGCTGCCCGATGTCACGCAAATATGATACCTGCAGGAACATGAAATCATTGCGCGGCCAAGAACGGGCGATCAAATCACCGTCATGCGATACCTGAATATTGTGGCGCTCGGCGCCGTCGTCGGCCTGGCAGCGGGGCAGCCGGCCGAGGCATCATCCTCGGCCTGGTACAACAGCGAAGGCGGCAAGGTGCGGCTGGTGACCAGCGGCAAGCCGGACGAGACGGGCAAGATCCACGGCGTGCTCGACATCGCGCTGAAGCCAGGCTGGAAAACCTATTGGCGCGATCCCGGCGACGCCGGTGTGCCGCCGCAGATCGACATCTCGGCCAGCACCAACATCGCAGATGCAAAGCTGTCGTTTCCGCCGCCGCAGCGCCACGACGACGGCTACGGCAAATGGGCCGGCTACGACCGTCCCGTATCGCTGCCGGTGACCTTCACGCTGTCGGCGCCCGACCAGCCGGCGACGATCGATGCCAACGTCTTTCTCGGCATTTGCGAGACGATCTGCATTCCGGTGCAAACGAGGCTCAGCCTCGATCCTGCTTCCGATCCGGACAACCCCACCGACGCGGCGCTGGTGAAGACGGCGCTTGCAACGCTTCCTGCCCCGGCGCGACCTGATTTCGGCATCCGCGTGCTGCCCGGCGATCACGAGACGCTCATCGTCGAGGCGCATTCGCCCGGCGATGCCGAGTCCGTCGACTTTTTCATCGCGGGCGAGCGCGACTATATGTTCGGCGCGCCGGTGCGCAGCGAGAAGGACGGCAAGCTTGTTTTCACCGTGCCGATCCTCGACCGGCCGTCGGCGACGCCCACGGATGGCGGGCTCTACTACACGCTGACAAGCACCGAAGGTGCGGTGGACGGGATGCTGCCTTTCCCTTGAGCCAATTCGTCGTGGAGCCGCAATTGCGGATGGAAAACCGCTGGGCACTTTTCCTGGCATTGCTCTGAACGGTTGCGGAATGCGGCCCGGTTCGATATCGCAGGCACAGATCCTTCCCAATCTCCCAAACGAGGAAACCATGACTATTTCGGTTGGCGAAAAATTGCCCGAGGCGACTTTCAAGGTGATGACCGCCGATGGCGCCAAGCCGATGACCAGCGCCGAGATTTTCGCCGGCAAGAAGGTGGTGCTTTTCGGCGTTCCCGGCGCCTTCACGCCAACCTGCAGCAACAACCATCTGCCGGGCTATCTCGAGAACCACGACGCCATCGTGGCGCGCGGCGTCGACACTATCGCGGTCGTTTCGGTCAACGACGTCCATGTCATGGGCGCCTGGGCACGCTTCACCGGTGGCGAAGGCAAGATCCTCTATCTCGCCGACGGCAGCGGAGACTTCGCCAAGTCGGTCGGACTCGACAACGACCTTTCCGCGAACGGCATGGGGCTGCGCTCGAAGCGCTTTTCGATGATCGTCGATGACAGCAAGGTCGTGGCGCTCAATGTCGAAGCCAAGCCGGGCGTCGACGAGAGCGGGGCGGCCAAAATCCTCGAGCAGCTCTGATGCTCGACATCGTCTGGCGCGCCATCGCGATCGGCATCGGCGCCACGGTCTTCATGGACGTCTGGGCCATTATCCTCAACAAGGCGTTCGGGCTGCCGCGGCCGAATTGGGGCATGGTCGGCCGCTGGGTCCGGCATCTGCCCGAGAAGGTCTTCCATGACGATATCAGTCAGGCCGCCCCCTACACGCATGAAAAGGCGCTGGGCTGGGCGTTCCACTATCTCGTCGGAATTCTCTACGGCGTGATCCTGGTCGTGCTGGCGGGAACGGGCTGGCTGGCGGCGCCGACCTTCCTGCCGGCCTTTATCCTCGGCATCGTCACCGTCGGCGCCGGCTGGTTCCTGCTGGCGCCCGGCATGGGCGCCGGCTGGGCAGCATCCAGGACGCCCAACCCGATGCTGGTGCGCGCGCTCAACCTCGTCTCGCACACGGTCTTCGCCCCGGCCTGTTCTCCACGGCGCTAGCGATCCGGTAGAGAACGTCAGGCGCGTTAATAGCTCTGCGTCGAACGCCTGGCCGCGGGCTTCCTGGCCGGAGCACCAGCCTTCTGCGGCGCAGCCGCAACCGGTGCCGGCCGCGCCTGTTTCGGCTTGAACGGCGCCATGCCTAGCCTTGCCAGTTCGTCGGCGCGCTCGTTCTCCGGGTGGCCGGCATGGCCCTTCACCCAGTGCCAGATAACCTTGTGGCGCCTGTTGGCCTCGTCGAGCGCCTGCCAGAGCTCACCGTTTTTGACCGGCTTCCTTTCGCCGGTCTTCCAGCCGTTCTTCTTCCAACCATGGATCCATTTGGAAATGCCGTCCATGACGTATTTGCTGTCGGTATAGAGATCGACCGTGCACGGCTCCTTCAGCGCATCGAGCGCGCTGATGGCGGCAAGCAGCTCCATGCGGTTGTTGGTGGTCTCGGCCTCGCCGCCCGACAGCTCCTTGGTGACGCCGTTGTAGCGCAGCACCGCGCCCCAGCCGCCCGGCCCGGGATTGCCCGAGCAGGCGCCGTCGGTGAAGATCTCGATTTGCTTGTTCATGTCAGTCCGTATTCGGATGGAGACTTGATCGCCCTGTGGAAGCGCATGCGGCGGATATATTCGGTCGGATCGCGCTTCATCACCAGCCCGCTGTTGGGAATGGTCAGCCAATCATAGAGCCTGGTCAGCATGAAGCGAAGCGCCGAGCCGCGCGCCAGCATCGGCAGCGCCGTTTTTTCCTCGCCCTCAAGCGGCCTCACCGACTGGTAGCCGGCAAGCAGCGCGGCCCCTTTGGTGAGGTTGAAGGAAAAGTCCTTCTCGAAGCACCAGGCGTTGAGGCACGTGGCGACATCATAGGCATAGAGGTCGTCGCAGGCGAAATAGAAATCGATCAGCCCGGACAGCTTCTCGCCAAGGAAGAAGACATTGTCCGGGAAGAGATCCGCGTGGATGATGCCTTGTGGCAGGCGGGTCGGCCAGTTGCGCTCAAAATCCAGGAAGTCCGCGTCGACTTCGGCCGCGAGCCCCGGCTCGACCTCGTCGGCGCGGTCGCGCGACGCCGCCCAGAGCTTGCGCCAGCCGTCGATGGCAAGCGCGTTCGGCCGCTTCATCGGGAAATCCCGCCCGGCGAGATGGAGCGCGGCCAACGCCTTGCCGACCTCGCCGCAATGTGCTGCCGTCGGGCGCCTCAGCGACAGGCCCTCGAGAAAGGTGATGATGACGGCCGGCCGGCCGGCGAGTGTGCCGATGACGGTTCCGTCATGCGCGGTGACCGGAAGCGGGCAGGAAATGCCTTTTCGCGCGAGATGGCCCATCAGACCGAGGAAAAAGGGCAGATCGGCCTTGTCGACGCGCTTCTCGTAGAGCGTCAATATGTAGGAACCCGTGGAAGCATGGACGAGAAAATTCGAGTTCTCGGTCCCTTCGGCGATGCCCTTGTAGGACAGGAGTTCGCCCACCGGATAGGCTTTCAGAAACGTGCTGAGCTCGTTTTCGTTGACGTCGGTGTAGACGGCCATCTGGGTTTACGCGGCTCCGTTGACGAAGGCCATGTCGGCCGCCGTCAGTTCGACATCGCGCAACACCCGCATCACCGGAAAATCCTCCGTTTCCGTGGCCGTGATGGCCAGATCGATGGTGACGTCGAAGCGTTGCCGGAACGCGTCGATGATCTCGTCGACGATGATTTCCGGCGCCGAGGCGCCGGCCGACAGGCCGAGCGTCGAAATCCTGCCGATCTCATTCCACGGAATTTCGGAGGCCCGCTGCACGAGAAGCGACATCGCGGCGCCCGCGCGCTCCGCCACTTCGACAAGACGCCGCGAGTTGGACGAGTTCGGCGCGCCGACGACGAGGAAAAGGTCGGCACCGGCGGCCGTCTCCTTCACCGCCTCCTGGCGGTTGGTGGTGGCGTAGCAGATGGATTCGGCGGCCGGGGCGTGAAGCTCGGGGAAACGCTCTTGCAGCGCCCGGATGATGCCGGCGGTGTCCTCGACCGACAGCGTCGTCTGGGTGACAAAGCCAAGCGCCGCCGGGTCTGCCGGCACGAAGCTTGCCGCATCCGCCTCGGTCTCGATAAGGGTCACGGCTCCTTCCGGCAACTGGCCCATCGTGCCGATCACTTCCGGATGGCCGGCATGGCCGATCAGGAGCACATGGCGGCCGAGCCGCTGGTGCCGCATCGCCTGCTTGTGCACCTTCGACACCAGCGGACAGGTGGCATCGAGGTAGAACAGGTTGCGCGCCTCGGCGTCGGCCGGCACCGATTTCGGCACCCCATGTGCGGAAAAGACGACCGGCGACTGACGATGCTCGGGCGGGATCTCCGACAATTCCTCGATGAACACCGCGCCCAGGCTCTGCAGCCCCTCGACGACATAGCGGTTGTGCACGATCTCATGGCGGACATAGACCGGCGCGCCGTATTTCTTCAGCGCCAGCACGACGATCTGGATGGCGCGGTCGACGCCGGCGCAGAAGCCGCGCGGCTGGCAAAGCCTGATCGTCAGCGGTGGCTTTTTTTCAATCATCAAAACGGGCCGGTTCAGTCGGAAAGCTGAAGGCGAAATGAGGCGTGCACCCCTGCCCTGTCAAGAGCGGCGCTCACTCCTCCTTCGCCGGGCGGCGAAGCCTGAGGATCAGCACCGCGGCAAGGGCGGCGGCAAGGCCATACCAGGTGACGGCATATTGCAGGTGGTTGTTCGGCAGATCGATTATGGTGACGCCGCCGACCGGCAGACCGCCGGGGTTAGGGGTCTTGTCGGCATCGATGAAGAAGGGCACCAGCCCGGCTCCCGCTGGCAGACCGGCGCTCGAGGCCATGACGTCGCGGTCCTTCCAGTAGAAGATGTTCTTGGCGACGTCGTTGTCGGGCAGCATCATCGAGGGTTTTTCGGGCAGCGGATTGCGGGCAAGCCCGGTCACCGTCACCGTGCCGGCGACCTCGCCCTGCTTCCGCTTGGCCGGATCCTTGAGATCGTAAGGCACGAAGCCGCGGTTGACGAGTACGAAGCGGCCGTCGTCGAGCCGCAGGGGCGTGTAGACATTGAAGCCCGTGTCGCCTTCCCAAGTGGCGAAGAAATGTCGTTCGCCCTGGTGCAGGAAAGTGCCGGTCACCGTAACCGGCGTGTAGTCGACATCGTGTGTGGCGGCGAATTCTTTCTCGACATCGGTCAGTGGCAACGGTGCCGCATGGGTGCGCTTGTCGATCGTATCGATCAGCCCTTCCTTCCAGTGCAAGCGCTGGACCTGCCATGTGCCGAGGCCGAGGAGAATGGCGAACAGGACAAGGCCGAGCCCAAGCAGCAGTGCCGAGCGCGGCCGCGAAGCGCCGGCAGTCGAGGAGGTCGCATCGCTCATTGGCCGCTGTCCAGCCTGCCTTCCGCGGCCTTCTTGGAATATTGCAGGGTGATCAGCACGCCCTTGATCAGGCGCAGCGCCGCCAGGCTCAGCACCAGCGCCAGCGGTATCCACAAAATGAAATGCAGCCAGAGCGGCGGGCTCAGCGTCACTTCCATCCACAGCGCCAGGCCGACGACGATGAAGCCGATGATGAGGATGACGAAGACCGCCGGACCGTCGCCGGCATCGGCAAAGGAATAGTCGAGGCCGCAATTGTAGCAGCGCTTGCCGACGGTGAGGAAGCCGGAGAACAGCTTGCCCTCGCCGCAGCGCGGGCAATGGCCGCGCAGCCCGGCCGAGATCGGGTCGACGGGTGGCCAGATCGCCTTGTCTTCGCTCATGTCAGCACCGTAGACCCGTTCGGTCAAAAAGATAAGGCGGCCACGTCGCCGCAGCCGCCTCGTGAACTCAATCCAAAGGGTCTCAGTGGGCTTCGATTACCGCGCCGCTCGAGGCCCAGACATAGATCGCGGTGAACAGGAACAGCCAGACCACGTCGACGAAATGCCAGTACCAGGCGGCCGCCTCGAAGCCGAAATGCTGCTTCGGGGTGAAATCGCCCCGCATCGCCCGGATCAGGCAGACGAGCAGGAAGATGGTGCCGATGATGACGTGGAAGCCGTGGAAGCCGGTCGCCATGAAGAAGGTGGCGCCGTAGATCGAGTCCTTGAAGCCGAACGGAGCGTGCATGTACTCGTAGGCCTGCACCATGGTGAACAGCATGCCGAGGCCGACGGTCAGGATCAGGCCGTTGATCAGGCCCTTGCGGTCGCCGTGCAGCAGCGAGTGGTGCGCCCAGGTCACCGTCGTGCCCGACAGAAGCAGGATGATGGTGTTGTAGAGCGGCAGGTGGAAGGGATCGAGAACCTCCAGACCTTTTGGCGGCCAAACGCCGCCCGTGAAAGTGGTGCGGGCATATTGCGCGGCCTCGCCCGGGAATAGGCTGGCGTCGAAGAAGGCCCAGAACCAGGCGACGAAGAACATCACCTCGGAGGCGATGAACATGATCATGCCGTAGCGCAGGTGCAGCGAAACGACGCGCGTGTGGTGGCCCTCATGCGCTTCCTTGATGGTGTCCGACCACCAGGCGAACATCGTGTAGAGCACAATGATCAGGCCGATGAAAAACAGCCACGGATTGGCGATGTTATGGCCGAAGATTGGGAAGCTGCCGGCCTTCAGATACTGCATCAGGCAAACGCCGCCGACGGCCGTGACCAGTGCGCCGATCGAGCCCAGGAAAGGCCAAGGGCTGGGATTGACGAGATGGTAGTCGTGGTTCGGTTTTGCGTGCGCGTCTGCCATATCAACCCCCGAGGCTTGCTTCGGAATCTGGAACTTTGTTGCTGCTGCGAGCGGCCGGCGCGGACGACGCGACTGGCTGCTTCTTTTCGACCGGGAACATGGTGTAGGACAGGGTGATGGTCTTCAAGTCCTTCAGTTCCGGCACGTTGACGATGTCTGGATCGACATAGAACACGACCGGCATGTCCAGCGTCTCACCGGGCTTGAGCGTCGTGTCGGTGAAGCAGAAGCACTCCACCTTGTTGAAATAGGCGCCGGCCATTTCCGGCTGCACGTTGAAGGAGGCGCGCCCGGTGATGGGGCGATCGAACTTGTTGGTGGCGCTGTAATGCGCCTGCGTGGTCTCGCCGATCTTGATCGTCACCGAGCGCGCGACGGGCTCGAACTGCCACGGAATGCCGTTGGTGTTGGCGTCGAAGCGGATGGTGATGTCGCGGTCGAGCACGCGACCGGCATATTGCTTCTCGGCGCGCTGCGTCGTGCCGCCATAGCCGGTGACCTGGCAGAACATCTTGTAGAGCGGGACCGCCGCATAGGCCATGCCGACCATGCCAGTGAAGAAGGCAAGGCAGACCGCCACGACGATGCGGTTGCTGTTCTTCCCGATGGGTCCGGTCTCGCCGCTCATCGCCGCCCTCACATCAAATTCGTCGGTATCAGGCCGGAGGCATGGTGGCCGAAGCGCACGATGGTGGCGATGTAGAAGATGATGACGAGCGCGGCCAGCGCGACGCCGATGGCAACGGAGCGGCTGCGCCGCGCCTTCCGCTGGCGTTCGGTCAAGGTGACCAGTTCGAGGTTCTTATCGGCCACGATCATGCTCCCCCCATGACGAGGGCACGCCCGACCACGCTGTCGACGAGATAGGCGGCAAAGATTGCGAAGAGATAGAGCAGCGAAAAGCCGAACAGCGCCTTGGCCGGCTTCATCGCGCGGTCGGCATCGCTCATGTCCAGCACCTTCCAGGCATACCAGACGAAGCCCAGGCCGAGCAGAACGGAAACCGCGCCATAGGCGGCGGTGGTGTAGCCGAGCAGCCATGGCAAGACGC
>NZ_RZSF01000112.1:0-18449 GCF_004023325.1 Mesorhizobium sp. M1A.F.Ca.ET.072.01.1.1
TTCCATAATATTGTCAAAATATTGCAATGACTATCTTAACATAACTTTTAGGATTATCCATTGATTATTTTTCACCGTCTGCCACACTGATTGACAGCTGCCCAAGAAGGGACCTTTGAGCTCAGGGAGCACCGCACCGACGAGTGCTCTTGCGAATGTTGTTCCGTTCATCGGGCAGCGTAGCTCTCCCCTGCACGAGGGACGCTTGATCGCACAAAAGGCGCCACGCTTCAAACCTCTCAGCTGAACGCCGGCACCACGTCAGTACGGATGAAACACAATGGCTAAATTGGATATCGCACAGCTCGACGACAGGCTTCGCGCAAAGCGGCAGTCCTTCGACAAAGTTCCCCTCGTCGACCTGGCTCCTCTTCTCGAGGGAAGCGACCCGGGACGGGTGGCGAAGGGAATCCGATGGGCGCTGGCCAATGCGGGTTTCATGTATGTCAAGAACCACGGTGTGCCTGCGCGGCTGGTAGACGAGACTTTTGCCCGGGCCAAGGCATTTTTCGATCTGCCGACCAGTGAGAAGATGAAATTGCATATCAGCAATTCAGGCGTGGCGTTGCGAGGGTACATCGAAGTTTTTGGCGAAAACACTGACCCAGCCAAGACCAAGGACCTGAAGGAGTGCTTCGACGTCGGCCCTGAGTGGCCGACTGGCGAGAGTCCCTTCTTCGGTCCCAATCAGTGGCCTACAGTCCTAGCCGGTTTCCAAGAGACCGTTTTCTTGTACCATGAGGCGATGAAGGCACTCTCGATCAAGATACTGAGCGGCATCGCCCTCAGCCTTGACCTTCCTGCCAATTTCTTCGAGCCGAAAATGAAGAACCCGATCTCCATTCAGCGATTGCTTCATTATCCTCCCCAAAGTGGAGTAGTCGACGAGAGGGTCATCGGCATTGGTGCGCATACGGACTACGGCAGCCTTACCATTTTGGCCCAGGACAGCGTCGGCGGTCTTCAAGTGATGAACCGCGAGGGCGTGTGGATAGAAGGCAGTCCGATCCCCGGGACCTTCGTCATCAATATAGGGGACCTGATTCAAAAGCTGACCAACGATCGCTATCTCGCCAATCTTCATAGGGTAGTGAACACTTCCGGACGGGAGCGCTATTCGCTTGCGTTCTTCATCGACAGCGACTGCGACGCCGTGATCACACCTCTGGACAGTTGCATCTCGGACTATAACCCTCCACGTTACGCGCCAATTACCTGCGGCGCGCACAAGTTCGCTCGCTTCCTAGAGAGTTTTCCGCATTTGCAAAGAGAACACACCTCTGGCGTTCCCGCCCAGCCGAACGGGCCCGCAATTCTCTAGAAGAGGCAGCACGATCAAGCAGGCTCGTCCCCCTGGCGCCGCGCATGACCTGATATGCCTCGACGACCTGCCCCATGGACCAGGTTGGCACGACGGCGCGCAACTGCTCGTCCAGGCGGTGTAGTCGCTGAGACGCGTCTTCGATCGCGTCGATCTTCTCCTGGAACACGATCTGCTGCGCGGTATGCTCGAAGCTCTGGCGGGCAAGCCAGCGCCGGCGCCAATGTCCAATGACCGCCGTTCTCGTAGATCCGCCCAAGGCGCAGGAGGAAGGAAAGTAGCTGCTGGCGTTTGCGGCGCGGGTCGTCGGCTGCGGCTTCGCGGGCCCCGACCAGATCGCGGACAGCTTCGTGGACCACGTCCGGTATTCCATACCCCGGTCAGCTCGCCCGCCCGAGCAGCCTCGCCAGCGTGACCGCGTCCCTCCGGTTGGTCTTGATGTGCTCGCCAAGCCGCTTCTGGATCAGGGCCGTCGCGATCACCATGCAGTCGTGTCCAAGATCGGCGGACCTGCCGTCACAACCCGTAACCTGTCGGTCCGGCCTCGAAGCAGACGTGCAGTCGATCATACCTCTCTTCCCAGCTTCTTGAACGTCCGCTCTATCGCCGCAGGACTATTCTCGAGCTCGCCGACAACCGGACCTCGCCAGCGCGATCGCCTTCCGCGATTGCAATGGCGTGCTTCTTCTTGGCCACATCAAACGCAACAAATGCTTCGCTATACTCTCCCATGGCCCGCCCTCCGTGCGTGAGGATCGGCTCGGCACATCCGAGCAACCCTCGCCTTTAATCGCGCGAAAGGGCGGGCCACCGACCTCAACCCCGGAACATAACCTCTACGGGGTGGCGCCAAACTCGGGACGGGCGGCGAAGTGGCTGCGGGGTCAACCGCTTCCACTCAATGCCGCGCAACGGCGCGCCGGCCCATCCCAAGAGGGTTTCGACATAAGCTCCCGCGCCGTGATCCTTGGATCGGCAGTTCGATCGCTCCTCGGTGGTGGAAACCGCTGGTGGCCATAGGACGTGGCCGCTCTGCTTTGCCATCCCGAATTCGACAAGGCCGGCTTCCGCGCTCGGCGGACGTGATCGAGCACCAGTCCTTTCTCGCCGAAGCGCGAAACAGTCATCGCGAAACAGAATGGCTCTGCTTTGTTGTTCAGCAGACTTTGGCTTGACGAAGCGCATTTCCGGCCGCTCGGCTCCGATCACGATCACGATAGCCTCGGAATCTGCCGCGTCGTTCTTGTGCCGCT
Source organism: Mesorhizobium sp. M1A.F.Ca.ET.072.01.1.1 (assembly GCF_004023325.1). Classification (NCBI taxonomy): domain Bacteria; kingdom Pseudomonadati; phylum Pseudomonadota; class Alphaproteobacteria; order Hyphomicrobiales; family Phyllobacteriaceae; genus Mesorhizobium; species Mesorhizobium sp. M1A.F.Ca.ET.072.01.1.1. The sequence goes on from NZ_RZSF01000112.1 coordinate 2,575, forward strand.
TTCACAAATGGCTTCACGTAATGCGGCGCAATCAGCTTCACCTCATGACCGAGGCCGATCATCTCACGGGCCCAGTAATGCGCGCTACCACAAGCCTCCATCGCGACCAACGCTGAAGGCTCCGCGACAGCGCGCCGATCGGCGTCGAGCTGCAGCCTGCTTGAACCGGCGAGGATAAGAAAGCTTTTGGAGCCGCCCGGATATCGTTGGCATCCGATGACGATCCGACCCGAACCCACGAATGGCTGCATGCCGCCTTGTAGAATGGGGTCACCGCTCTGGCGTCGGCGCGCCGGACGTGCTTCTGCCGCGTGTTGCGATCCTTGACGAGCGCCATCAGGCTGGCGATCGGTCGGCGAATGACGAACGAAATTCCTATACGCATGCGCCAGAACACGCACGCTCCAAAAGGAATCCAAATCGGACTCTTATGTTAGAGGGATCCCGCTAGACGGCAACGAGATGGGCGCTAATAGCACGCCAAAGTAGCGATGAATCGCCCATTATGATGCGCGGAACTGGGCTCGCGCCTTTCGCAAAAACCCGAGATTACAAATATCGATCGTAGCCAAAGTCGGCTAAGCTCAGTATCGGCAGCACATCAACCTTGCTGGTTGAGACACTGCCATCTACGCTGTGGCCGTGAATACGTTGACGGAAGCATGGCTGTTTCACGTGGAAGTCAGGTTCGCGTCTGAACAAGCGCAAGGACCTGCTCGGTACGCTCGCGAAGGTGAGAAGCGTTGCGCGGATCTGCTAATGTTCCCTTCGCAATAGCCCTTCCACGCACATTGCCACGCCCATGCCGCCGCCGATGCAAAGCGTGGCAAGCCCCTTCCTGGCGCCGCGGCGGCGCATCTCGTAGACCAGCGTGGTGAAGACGCGGGCGCCGGAGGCGCCGATCGGATGGCCGATGGCGATGGCGCCGCCGTTGACGTTGACGATCGAGGGATCCCAGCCCATGCCTTGGTTGACGGCGCAGGCCTGCGCGGCGAACGCCTCGTTGGCCTCGACGAGATCGAGGTCCTTGACCGACCAGCCGGCCTTCTCCAGCGCCCGCTTCGACGCGGGAATAGGTCCGGTGCCCATGATCGCCGGGTCGACCCCGGCGGTCGCCCAGGAAGCGATGCGCGCCAGCGGGGTGATGCCGCGGCGGGCGGCCTCTGCCTCGGTCATCAGCAGCGCACCGGCGGCGCCGTCATTGATGCCGGAAGCGTTGGCGGCGGTGACCGTGCCGTCCTTGTCGAAGGCCGGCTTTAGCTTGGTCATCGCGTCGAGCGTCGCGCCGTGACGGATGTACTCGTCCTGGTCGACGACGGTATCGCCCTTGTTGCCCTTGATGGTGAAGGCGACGATCTCGTCCTTGAACCTGCCGGCCTTCTGCGCGGCCTCGGCCTTGTTTTGCGAGGCGAGCGCGAACTCGTCCTGGGTTTCGCGGGTGATCTGGAACTGGCGGGCGACGTTCTCGGCGGTGTTGCCCATATGGTAACCGTTGAAAGCGTCCCACAGGCCGTCCTTGATCATGGTGTCGATCATCTTGAAGTCGCCCATCTTGACGCCGGCGCGCAGATGCTCGGCATGCGGCGACAGCGACATCGATTCCTGGCCGCCGGCAACGATCACCTTGGCGTCGCCGGCGGCGATCTGCTGCATGCCGAGCGCGATGGCGCGCAGGCCCGAACCGCAAACCTGGTTGAGGCCCCAGGCGGTGGTCTCCTTCGGCAGGCCGGCATTGATCGAGGCCTGGCGGGCCGGGTTCTGTCCCTGAGCGGCGGTCAGCACCTGGCCGAGGATGACCTCGTCGACTTCACCAGCCTCGACCTTGGCCCGTGCGAGCAATTCCTTGATGACCACGGTGCCGAGCTCATGCGCCGGCGTTGCGGCGAAACTGCCGTTGAAAGAGCCGACAGCCGTACGGGCGGCGCTGGCGACGACGATTGAAATGGTGCTCATGAAGCTGCTCCGTTGTGATTGGATCCGACGGGCGTTCGACCTCGGCTCCGATGATGGCCGGTCAATTGACGATCGTGGCCTCGGTTGCCGCGCGCAGCTCGTCGTCGGTCACTCCATCGGCGAGCTCCACCAGCCTCAGGCCGCCCTCGACGACGTCGAGCACGCCAAGGTTGGTGATGATGCGGTCGACCACGCCCTTGCCGGTCAACGGCAGCGTACAGGCCTTCAGCACCTTGGATTCGCCGGCCTTGTTGGTGTGGTCCATAACCGCGACGACCCGTTTAACACCGGCGACCAGGTCCATAGCGCCGCCCATGCCCTTGACCAGTTTGCCGGGGATCGTCCAGTTGGCGAGATCGCCGTTCTCGGCGACTTCCATGGCGCCGAGGATTGCCATGGCGATCTTGCCGCCGCGGATCATCGCGAAGCTTTGGGCGGAGTCGAAGAAGGCGGAATGAGGCAGTGCCGTCACGGTCTGCTTGCCGGCATTAATCAGGTCGGCATCAATGTCGTCTTCGGTCGGAAACGGACCGATGCCGAGCAGGCCGTTCTCCGACTGCAGCGTCACGTGCATGCCGTCGGCGATATAATTAGCCACCAGCGTCGGAATGCCGATGCCGAGATTGACATAGGTGCCGTCCTCAAGCTCTCGGGCAGCCCGTGCCGCCATCTGGTTCCTGTCCCAGGCCATGACAGACCTCCCCCTTAAGCAGCCGCGCGCGTGGTGCGTTGTTCGATGCGCTTCTCGTGCACGCCCTGGATCAGGCGATGCACATAGATCCCAGGCAGATGGACTTGATCTGGGTCCAGGCTGCCGGCCGACACGATCTCCTCGACTTCGGCCACACATATCCTGCCGCACGTAGCGGCCGGCGGATTGAAGTTGCGTGCCGTCTTGCGAAACACCAGATTGCCGGTGGTATCGGCCTTCCAGGCTTTGACGATCGACAGGTCTGCGACGATGCCGGTCTCAAGCAAATAGGTCTCCCCTTCAAAGACCTTGTGATCCTTGCCCTCCGCAACCGCGGTGCCCACCCCCGTCTTGGTATAGAAGCCAGCAATGCCGGCACCCCCGGCCCGCATCCGTTCAGCCAACGTACCCTGAGGATTGAACTCCAGCTCCAGCTCGCCGGTCAGATACTGGCGCATGAACTCGGCGTTCTCTCCGACATAAGAAGAGATCATCTTCCTGATCTGTTTCGTCTTGAGCAGCACACCGAGCCCGAAATCGTCGACGCCGCAATTGTTCGAGGCGATGGTGAGGTCCCTCGTACCGGCGTCGCGGATCGCATCGATCAGAAGCTCGGGGATGCCACAGAGGCCAAATCCACCAGCCGCGATGAACATCCCGTCGAACAGGAGTTTTTCTAATGCAGACGCTGCGTCACTGTAGACCTTGGCCATGTATCCTCCCTCGACTGAGTGACATTTATGCACGTTATGGATTAGCGAGTGAGCCGATAACAAGCATCTGATAAATCCGCAGTCGAAAAAAAACCTCAACTGCTTAGTGCATTTTTCTCCGGCCTTTTGACGGGCACCCCAATCCCAACTCTAACGGCTCTGCAAACCCCAACTTCCACAATGCCGATCATGATGTCGCGCTTCCACGCTTCCCATTAAGCGCTATGCAGCTATCGAGCAGAGGCCAACATGTTTTGCCTTGCACATCGAGAACAAACGTAAGTCGCTCTCTGACTTTGGGGCGCCATTTTTCGGCGCGACGGGTTCGTAGATTGAACCCTAGGCATTTTAACTCGTTGGTAGCCGCCAAGACACCTCCCGACTTCCAAATTTGGTTCAAAAGCAAATAGCGCTTATCATCAAAGTCGATCAACTGCGAGCTGCAGTGGATGGTCGTACCTAGGGAAAGCTCGCGGATGTAGTTCACGTGACTTTCCACGACCACGCTCTCATGACCCTCGCGTTCTGCCATTGTGCCTTCTGGACTGTTTATCCAATTCCAGAAGGCCCAATTAGCGTGACTTCCGATGGTGAGATAGCGGTCGAAACTCACGTGCTCAAACTCGTCGATCCACTCTGGGCGGACTGTCGTCCGAAACAGGGTTAGAGGCGTCTCTAACTGCCCCGTCCAGGGGATCGGCGGATCATATATCTCGACCATAAGGACTTTCCCCGTGATGTCTCGCTGAGGAGCAGCTTGGCCTCGGAATCCCATAGCACGCAATCAGCCGCTGCCCAGGGTTGGTCACGCGCTGAAGCTACTCGGACAGCGCTTCGCCTGGGTGTCGCCAAATGCATGTCGATGCTCCCCGGTTGCTCATTTCCTGAGCCGATGACGATCACTCTATCCAAGCCGGCGCTCTCTACTGCAAAGCCACACATCTCCTTGCTCTACGATGAGGCGTCTCAACGCAACCTGAGTTCAATTCAATGGGCTGTTTACATTTTTTCGTAGCACACCCGATATGATCGTGCCGTATTGTGTGAATGTAGGTCATGCGCGGCGCTTTTCCGGGAGGAGCAACGAGGTTACTGACTTCATCGAGTAACTTCGTACCGGTGTGCCTGCAGCAAAAAAGTGGAGGAGAACTGGATGAACCATCGCTTTGCGACACGGCGAGATGTACTTAAGTGTACAGCGGCCGGGGCGATAGCCCTTACCGCATCAGGCCGCGTACTGGCTGCAGCTGCTCAAGATGTCACCCCAAAGAAGGGTGGGCACTTCAAAATTGGAATTGGCGCAGGCGCTACATCCGACTCCCTCGACCCTGCAACTTACCTGAACGTTTTTACGCAGTTCCTTGGCAAAACTGTGCATGGATATCTTACTGAAATCGACGCAGACGGAAAGGTCAACGGCGAATTAGCCGAATCCTGGGACGTTTCCAAAGACGCTAAGACCTGGACATTCCAGTTGCGAAATGGGGTCCAGTTCCACAACGGCAAAAGCCTAGATGCACAAGATGTTATCGCATCCATCAACCATCATCGTGAGGAACAATCCAAGTCAAGCGCGAAAGTCATTTTGCGACCGATCGAGGAAATTCGCGCGGATGGCCGTGGCAAAGTCGTCTTCAGCTTGAAAGAGGGCAACGTCGATTTTCCCTCTCTTCTTGAACTCTACCAGCTTCCTATTGTCCCGGCCAAGGACGGTAAAGTCGACGTTTCCGGAGTTGGAGCAGGGGGGTATGTTCTCGACACCATCGATTTCGGCGTGAAAGCCTCGGGGAGAAGGTTCGGCAATTATTGGAAGTCGAGTGCGGCCTGGTTCGATTCTTTCGAAGCTCTAGCCATACACGACGTGGTGGCGCGTACGAATGCCCTAGCTACCGGCCAGGTCCACGCGATGGAAAGATGCGACCTCAAAACGGTCCATCTGCTGAAGCGGAATAAGGGCCTGGACATTCTTTCGGTAGCCGGCACCCAGCACTACACCATGCCTATGCTTTGCGACGTCGCCCCGTTCGACAATGCTGATGTCAGACAGGCGATTAAATATGCAATCGATCGGCAGCAACTGCTTGAAAAGCTGCTTCGTGGATATGGACAGGTTGGCAATGACCACCCGATCGCGTCCACGAACCGGTTTTTCGCCAAGAACTTGCCACAACGCGAATACGATCCCGACAAGGCGCGTTTCCACCTCAAGAAGGCCGGCCTGTCCAATCTCAACGTCAGCTTGTCAGCTTCAGATGCGGCTTTCCCCGGCTCAGTCGATGCCGCACTGCTTTATCAGCACGATGCAGCCAAAGCCGGCATTACAATCAACGTGGTCCGCGAGGCAGACGACGGTTATTGGGACACCGTTTGGATGAAGAAGCCCTGGTCGATGAGCTACCTTATGGGTCGGCCTACTGCGGACTGGGTGTTTTCTCAAGCCTACGCCGCCGACGCCGCATGGAATGAAGCCCGTTGGAGAAACAGCCGCTTTAATGAGCTCTTGGTCGCTGCTCGATCGGAGCTCGACGACAGTAAACGCCTTGATATGTATACCGAAATGCAGAGCATTTGTCGCGATGACGGGGGAGAAGTCATTCCCTTGTTCGCGAATTACGTCGGCGCGCTCTCGAAGAAGGTCGGTCACAACAAAATCGCCAGCAACTGGGACCTTGATGGCTTTCGTTGCGCGGAGCGCTGGTGGTTCGCAGAAGCGTAGACCGACGCAACATCGAAAGGCTTCATTGCTGATGTCGCTGCCAGTGCAGCCCGACGCAGCCAATGAAAATGCCAGCGGTTCCCAAGCGGCTCCAGGGTTGTCAAAGTTGACGCCCTCGAGAGCAGCCCCTTGGGCCTGTTTGCATTCCTCCTCAAAGACGTCCTACGGCCAACACGGTTCATCAACATGATCACCTTTGATTTGCAAAATAAAACGGCCCTCGTGACAGGTGCCGCTTCCGGCATTGGTCTTGCAACTGCGGCACGACTTGCAAGGTCGGGAGCCGCGGTCGCAATGAACGACCTTGGAACAAACGAAAGGCTGGCTGTCGAGGTCGCAAAACTGAAGGAGGAAGGCCTGGACGTTTGTAGTGCCCCGGGTGATGTCAGCCAGCCAGACGCCGCGGCGCAAATCGTGTCGTCTGCATTGAGTTCGCTCGGCAGCCTTGACTACCTTGTCAACAATGCTGGAGCGCCGGGCACCAAAGTTCCCATCCCAATCGAGGATTTCGATGCATTGACCCCCGAGTTTTGGTCGAAGATGCTGAACATCAACCTCTTGGGCGCGTTTTGGATGACAAAAGCCGCCAGGGGAGCGCTGGTTGAAAGCCACGGCGCTGTCGTGAACACAGTCTCCGAAAGCGCTTTCATGCATAATGCTAGCAGTACTGCTTACGCCTGTGCCAAGACAGGACTGCTCCAGCTCACCAGGCATATGGCCAAAGCGCTGGCACCGAAAGTCAGAGTCAATGGAATAGCCCCTGGGATAGTCAATTCGCCGTGGGAATGTTCGTTCGGCGATCTGGACTCGTACGCGCGAAATTCCGTTCCCCTTCAGCGGGTGGGCGAGCCCAGTGAGTATGCTGAGCTCATCATTTTCCTCGCCGCCGGCGCCTCATACATGACCGGCGAGACCATCCTCGCCAACGGCGGCGCGCAGCTTTGATACCCGTTATCTCGGTGATGGAGATAAGGCGACGAGCTCTGTGCGCGTGTTGACCAAGGAACCTTCCGGCGCACGTCCGGCCGCGATTAGGCTCGGTGAATCAGCGCCACCAGCAAGTATGGAGACCGGATTGCTTCACGCAAACGACACCGCTGTACAATTTTCTGGAGTGCAGAAGGCTTATGACGGCCACGCGTTGGTAGTGAAGAACCTCGATCTAGACATTGCTCGCGGCGAGTTTTTAACCCTGTTGGGACCTTCCGGATCCGGCAAGACGACTAGCCTTATGATGCTGGCTGGCTTCGAGGTGCCGACCCGAGGGCGGATCTTTCTCGAGGGTCGGCCCATCGACAAACTACCACCGCACAAGCGCGACATAGGCATGGTATTTCAGAACTACGCGCTCTTCCCGCATATGACAGTCGAGGAGAACCTTGCGTTTCCGCTCAAGGTCCGCAAGCTCGCTAGACTTGAGGTTGAAACAAGGACTAAGGAAGCACTCGACATGGTCCGCTTGGGGCCCTACGGACAACGTAGACCCAACCAACTCTCCGGCGGACAGCAGCAGCGAGTAGCGCTCGCCCGTGCACTCATCTTCAATCCAAATGTAGTCCTCATGGACGAGCCATTGGGCGCCCTAGACAAGCAGCTGCGCGAACAGATGCAGCTCGAGATCAAGCGCATCCATGAGAGCCTTGGCCTGACGGTTATCTACGTGACCCACGACCAGGGCGAGGCGCTTACGATGTCCAATCGTGTAGCAGTATTCAATGACGGAGTAATTCAGCAACTCGCTCCACCGTCGGAAATTTATGAGCGGCCGCAAAGCGCTTTCGTTGCCCAGTTCATCGGCGAGAACAATCGGCTGCAGGGGCGGGTTGTGAAGCTGGACGGCGATGAATGCAAAGTAGAGATCCCCGGTCAAGGCATTGTACAGGCCACACCAATTGACTTGGACGCGGTCGGTCGGCCGAGCGTGTTGTCGTTGCGGCCAGAACGAGTGGTGTTGGAACCCGCACCCGGCTCGCTGCCGAACATCTTCACCGGTGTGGTCCAGGAGGTAATCTATCTCGGCGACCATGTTCGTATTCGCACCTCAGTATGCGGCCACAATGATTTCGTCATAAAAATACAGAACTCCGGGGCCTGTGCTCAGATCCGGTCCCGTGAGGCCATTACCATTGGCTGGAAGCGCGAAGACTGTCGAGCGTTTGGCGTAACCTGATTGTATTTTCAGTACTTCGGAAGTTGTTCTAGCCTTCGAAGTTAGCAGATAACGAAGTGGGAGAAGCGAAATGACAATCAACTTTCTAAATATTGTTGCTGCCTTGGCTGTGGCAGGCGGAGCGGTTGTTCTGACTGAACCCGCTTTCGCCGGCGATCAGCTCACAGTCGTATCATGGGGCGGTGCTGCGCAGGCCGCCCAGCGCAAGGTATATTTCGAACCATTTACCAAGAAGACGGGCATCGGGATTACGGAAGGTGTGTATAGCGGCGAGCTTGCCAAGATCCGCGCTATGGTTGAGTCCCAAAGCGTGAGTTGGGATGTTATTAGCGGTGGCCAGCCCGATATCGCTCCGCTATGCGATGAAGGTCTCCTTGAGACGATCGATTGGCAGAAACTGGGTCTTGATCGAGCAAGTTTCGGGGACGGCGGGAAGTTTGACTGTGGAGTGCCGCTGGACTTCAGTGCTACAATTGTCGGTTACGACAGGGACAAATTGCCACATGGCCCAACGACCATTGCAGATTTGTTCGATACCAAGAAATTTCCAGGTAAACGGGGATTGTACAAAGGGCCCTTCCCCAATCTCGAATGGGCACTGGTCGCCGACGGTGTACCCGCCCAAGATGTATATAAGGTTCTCGGCACGTCAGAGGGCGTCGATCGCGCCTTTAAAAAGCTCGATACAATCAAAAAGGACGTCATGTGGTGGACGGCCGGAGCTCAACCCCCCCAGTTCCTTGCCGATGGCCAGGTCGTGATGACCGCATCCTGGAATGGCCGCATGGTCGATGCAAACAAAAACTCCGGCAAGCACTTCGCCATAATGTGGGACGCTGCCCAATTGAATTCTGATTACTGGATCATACCGAAGGGCAGCCCGCATCTCGACGCAGCCTACAAATTCATTGCCTTCGCCAACTCACCCCAGCCACAAGCAGAGTTCACTCAATATTTCCCGTCCGGACCTGGTAACCCGGATGCCTTGAAGCTTATCGATCCTGTGGTCCTGCAAGACCTCCCAAACACGCCGGAGCATCTGGCTCACGCTTTGCCGGTGGATTACACCTTCGGGGCTGAGAAAGGGGAAGAAATGACCCAACGCTTCAATGCTTGGTTGACGAGGTAACATCCGCAAACACCGACCCTGTGCCACGTGATGGACCTGTCTTTTCGTGGCACAGGCCGGAGAACATAAGGATCGTCGCCAATGACTATAACCGCTGACCAGCTCACTGTAACGTCGGACAGTAAGCTTTTGCTGCTAGAGCTACAGAGACTGCGTCGCTGGCAAAAACTGAAAGCACTTATCCCTCTTACACCCCTATTGCTGTTTATTCTGGCCTTTTTTTTCGTACCTGTCTCCCGGATGCTGTTCCACGCTGTTCATGATGATACGCTGTCGGCTCTGATGCCCCGGACGACCGCGGAGCTCACACGATGGAACGGCGAAAATTTACCGGACGAGGCCGCCTTTGCCGCTTTGGCCAGCGACTTGAACGAAGCTTGGTCTCGCAAGACGGCGGGGGCCATTGCTAAACGGCTCAACTATGAGTTGCCTGGTTCCAACCAGCAAGTGATGTCGAGCGCACGAAAGGCAGTGACGCTTCCCTCTGGTCCCTATAGGGACGCAATGCTCAACATTAGTCGGCTGTGGTCGAAACGCGAGGTTTGGATCCTGCTAAAGCGCGGGGTTTCGAATTACACCCCCTATTATCTGCTGCGCTCCGTTGACCTCCAGCGCGATCCCGACGGCCGGATCGTCACCATGCCTCCGGACCAAGCGATTTTTCGCGATGTTTTCTTGCGCACTTTTACCATTAGCGCAGGTGTGATGTTTCTGACCCTACTGTTGGGATTTCCCCTCGCCTATCTCCTGGCGACCCTGCCCAAGCGAATTACCAACATACTGATGATCCTGGTCATCCTGCCGTTTTGGACCTCTGTCCTTGTAAGAACTAGCGCTTGGATTGTGCTTTTACAACAACAGGGTCTCGTAAATGACGTCTTGCTGGCGTTACATATTGTTTCGCGCCCGATTGAACTCGTCTTTAATCGTGTTGGTACAATTGTCGCGATGACCCATATCCAACTGCCGATTACCCTCCTCCCCATTTACAGCATCATGAAAACTATTTCTCCAAACCATATTCGTGCAGCTCGTTCTCTTGGCGCGGGTCCTTTCGTCGCCTTCTGGACAGTCTATTTTCCGCAAACATTTCCTGGGATTGCTGCGGGATGCCTACTCACATTCATAATGTGCTTGGGCTACTATATTACACCCGCGCTGGTGGGCGGACCTGCTGATCAAATGGTTAGCACGTTTATCGCACATTACACCAACGAAGACCTCAACTGGGGCATGGCTTCAGCCCTTGGCGCCATTCTGCTCTTGGCAACCCTGCTCCTTTATCACTTTTATAATAAGCTGGCTGGTCCTGACCAGTTGAACACGAGGTAAGAACATGGCGGCGTACAGCCATTCCATGCCAGCCGAGAAGGCTTGGCACTACCTCCACCGCCTCCTCTGCGCAGCGGTGCTACTTTTCTTGATGGCGCCTATAGTGGTGCTGATCCCGCTGTCATTCAATTCCGTGCCGTTCTTCACCTATCCAATTCAAGAACTGTCGCTGCGATGGTACCGAGAGTTTTTCTTGACCGAGGAATGGCAGATCTCGCTATACCATTCGGTCTTTGTCGCCATATCAGTCACTCTCTTATCGGTCGTGCTTGGCACCCTCGGCGCGCTTGCTCTTACTCGACCGAACTGCCCTGGACGCGCCGCCATTATGAGCCTGCTAATATTGCCTATGATCGTGCCGGGAGTGGTGACAGCGGTTGCACTGTATTTCTTCTTTGCCGACTTAGGATTGCTCAACAGCTTCCTTGGGTTGGTTCTAGCGCACACTACTTTGGCGACGCCATTCGTCGTGGTGGCAGTGACGGCGACGCTTGCCGGCTTTGACCAATCGCTCACGCGAGCAGCGTCTAACCTCGGGGCGTCTCCGATGGTGGTTTTCTTCAGAGTGACTCTCCCACTTATTCTTCCTGGAGTAGCGTCAGGGGGGCTCTTCGCGTTTCTGACCTCGTTTGATGAAGTGATTGTCGCACTTTTTGTTGCCGGCCCGGAACAGCGCACCTTGCCAATGGTCATGTTTTCTGGAATTCGTGAGCAGATCAGCCCTACGATTATCGCAGCCAGTACCGTGTTGAATCTGCTTTCCGCAGCAGTATTGATCATCGTCGAGCTGCTACGCCGTCGCTCCGAGCGCGTGCGCGGCATGCATAAAACCTGATCATCGGGCATTGTTCGATCCGGCCAATCTGCTTTGCGTCCCGTCTCAACCAAGGCAGCCCAAGGCAAGTTCACGGCGATCTGCGCGCACATGCAAAGCCCTCGCCGCTCGCGAAGGATTTCGTGAGTCCTTCGTGGGCAAACTCGTTTAGGGTCAATGCCGGCGCCTAGAACGACAGTATTCGAAAACGCGCCACCGTTGATAACCAGTCTTCGTGCTCAAAATAGACGCAAGCTCGCGAGTAAATCAATGTCAGTGAAGCCCGTTGATATTGTTGAAATACTGAGCCTGGAAATGGTCGAGGCTAACATATTTGTCGGCACAAGCCCAAAGGGCAGCTGGCAGCCAATTTTCGGAGGCCAATTAATCGGTCAGTCTATGGCAGCGGCGTGTCGCACTGTCGAAGGTCGGTTGCCCCACTCCTTGCATGCCTATTTCGTCAGGCCCGGAAACGCGGAAATTCCATTCGTCTACAAGGTGGATACAGTTCGTGATGGACAGCACTATTCAATCCGTCATGTTACGGCGACACAAGCTCAAAGAACCATCTTTTCTATGGACATTTCGTTCCACACGGGGGATGCAGGGTATTTCGATCACCAGCACCCTATGCCTGACGTTCTGCCACCGGAAAAGCTGACCACTGAGGAATTGTCCAAAGAGCCTCTCTTTGCAGAGGTCCCGGAACGGTTCCGACGGTGGTACGAACCTGATCTGCCGATCGTGTTGCCGGAGCGGGTAGCTGAGATGCGCCCCCTCGAGATCAGCAGGTTCGCTGGTCACAAGATCGAGGATGGGCGAATCCATTTCTGGATGAAGCCCGCTACGAATCTGCCAGACAACGCGGCCCTCCACATTTGTGCGCTGGCCTTTGCTTGCGACTGGTCCTTATTAGATGCGGTTTTGGCACGATATGGTCTGACGCTGTTCGACGGGCGAACAGAGTCGGTAAGTCTTGACCATGCAATGTGGTTCCACCGGCCGTTCCGATCTGATGAGTGGCTCCTATACGCCCAGGACTCACCGAGCGCACAAGGCAGCCGCGGCATGACGCGCGGGTTAATCTACAGACGCGATGGCACACTAGTGGCATCGGTCGCGCAGGAAGGCCTATTGCGTATGCCATGCTGATAGTAGCGGAGACCAATAGTCTCATCTTAAGCGGTGTTCTCAGGGCAGCCACGGCGACGTGGCCACCGGCCGGCTTCGCCCCGGCAGCTTAGCCCAGCCCTCGACCGATCCAGGCGGGCACGGTCAATCGAAGTTGTTGCGGTGAGATCCCGTGTACGTTCCTGAAGCATTTGGAGAAATGCGACGAGGACACGAAGCCGCTCGCCATCGCTACGTCGACCAGAGGCAGCCGGGTGCCTTCGATCAGCCGCTTTGCGTGATCGACCCTAAGACTGAGATAGTGCTTGGCGGGTGTGACACCCACATACGTCCCGAAGAGTCGCTCGAGCTGGCGTCTTGAGACACCAGTGCGCTTCGATATGTCTGACATCGCTATCGGAGACTCGATATTCTCTTCCATGACTCTGATGGCTGCGACGAGACTCTCGCTCACCCCAGCGAAGGCAATGCCCGAAGGGCCTGTCTGCCGGTTTGAACCAGAACGCTGCCCGTCTACGGTCGCATGCCTGCACACTTCCTGTGCGATAAAGGCGCCTGCCTGCGTTGCGATAAGGTCGACCGCGAGATCGAACGCCGCCAACTCGCCGGCGCAGGTCGAAAATTGCCCATCTTTTACAAAGAGAGAGTCTCGTATGCGCGGCTGGTTGAATACTTCGGAAAACGCAGCAAGCCGCGACCAGTGGATCGTGCAGCGCGTACCTGCCAAAAGGCCAGTCTGGGCAAGCAGCCATGTCGCGGTTCCAAAGGCAGATATCGCAACTCCACGACGGGCAATGAGCCGCAAAAATCCATTGAGTTGTGGCGTCAGTTGCCGCTCTGCCGGTTCGCCTGCAACGACGGCGAGCTGGCCAAGTCTATGACCGTCCAAGTGGGAGGCCAGCTCATCGATGGTGATTTCGACAGGAATTGCAAGGCCGTTGGCGCCTTCGACCGGGCTCCCGCCCAAGCCTGCTATACGCCATCTAAAAAGCGGCAATCTCGAGACCGTGTTGGCGAGGCGGAACGGTTCTATGTAGGCGTGAAGCGCGAGGTGCGAGAAGCCCGGAAGCACAAGAACAACTACGTCAAACGGTCCATCAGCCGCCGCCGAAATTTCGGGCGCCAGCGACTTCATGGCGCTGATGTTCGCAGGCGCGTTCATCAGGGTCCGTAGATGGCGACCGGCTTGCCGAACATGCCGGGTTCCGGTTTGATGCCAAGGCCCGGCCGTTGCGGCACGGCAATGTGCCCGTCGCGGATGACCACAGGATTCCTCGGGTCGAAATGCCCATTGATATATTCCTGGGCGATCCAGGCGCCTTCCATGCGGCGCGGCTCGACCGTGGCGGCGATATGCACGCAGGCCGCCGCGACGATGTCGCCGCCCCACGCATCGTCGCAGCTGTGCGGCAGCGAGCGAATGGCGCACAGGTCGCGCACGGTTGTCATCTTCGTGAGACCGCCGAGGCGAGTCACCTTGAAGCCGAATCCGTCGGCGATGCCCATGGAGATCGCCCGCAGCACGGCGTTCTGGTCTTCGGTGCTCTCGTCGAGATACACCGGGTGCGTCACCCGGCCCTTCAGCGTAGCGACTTCATCCATGGTGTTGCAGGGCTGTTCGAAGACGAAGGGGATTGCCTGGCAAAGCCGGTCGAGGTGGATTGCCGACGCGACCGTGAGGCCCCGGTTGCCGTCGACCGCGATGCGCGCCTTGTAGCCGACAGCTTCCCAGACCTTGTGCACGACGGCCACGTCTTCTTCGAGGTTGCGCCCGCCGATCTTCACTTGAAGGCGCGGATAGCCGGCCTTCACCTTGTCGGCGGCGATCCTCGCCGTTTCGCCCGGCGGACCTACGATCAGCGAATAATAGGCCGGCACGCGATCCGTCAGCGCGCCTCCCAGCAGCGTCGAGACCGGCACGCCGAGCTTTTGGCCGAGCAGGTCGAGAAAGGCCATGTCGAACGCGGCCTTGGCATAGCCATGTCCGTTCAGGCGCTCTTCCATGCGTTTGGCGAGCAGCTTGATAGAGGCGATTTCCGCGCCGATGAGCCCCGGCGCGATTTCGGCGATCGCGGCGCGGGCGCCCAGCGCATGATGCGGCTGATAGATGGGACCGATGGGGCAGGTCTCGCCCCATCCGACTAGCCCGTTGGTCGCTACAATCTCAACAAGGGTGCTGTCCAGCGCCTCCACGTCTGCACTGGCCATGCGGTAAACGCCGCCTTTGACGGGCAACTGCGCCGAATAGACATTGATCCGATCGATGTGCATAGCTCAGTATTCCTCGTTCAGTGCATCGACCGCAGGGATCTCACGCGACCGGCGGTCGATGTAGGTGCGAAGCTCCTCGTCTTTAGCAATATCGAGCATGGGCTCTTCATACTCCGCCAAAAGCCGGCGGGCATGCTCAAGAGCTCGCTGCTTTATGTCCTTGGACCCGTCTGCGTACCACTGCTCGATCGAATTGTTGTCGAACAGCTTCGGGATGAAGAAGGCGCGTTCAAAATTGGCCTGCGTGTGCGGATGGCCAAGATAGTGACCGCCAGGGCCAACATCCCGCACGGCAGCCAGGGCCTCGTCGAAGTCGTCCCATTGGATGCCCTTTGTCATGCGATAGCCCATGTCGCAAACCTCTGCGTCAACGACGAACTTCGCGATCGAGCAGTGCATGCCGGCTTCGTTCCAACCTGCCGAATGCCAGATATAATTGGCGCCCGACATCAGCACCGCCATCATGGTCATGGCGCTCTCATAGCCGGCCTGCGCATCGAAGATCTTGGCCCCACCGAGTAGGTTCGACGTACGCCAAGGCACGTTGTAGCGGCGTGCCATCTGGCCAATCATGAAATTCATAAGCGAGATCTCCGGCGTTCCCGCCATCGGCGCTCCCGATTGCATCGAGACGGTCGACAGATAGTGCCCATAGATTGCAGGACAGCCCTTGCGGATCACCTGCGTGTAGGCGAGCGCGGAAAGCGCCTCGGCGTTGAGCTGCGCGACGGCGGCCGCCGTTGAGGCCGGCGTGTTCGCGCCGCCGAGAACGAAGGGGGAGCACAGCACCGGCTGGTTGCGCCGGCAGAAGGCGCGCATGGCGCCGAGCATCACCTGGTCCCAGACGAGCGGCGAGTTGCCGTTGCAATTGCCTGTCGTGACCGCGTGGGTCTCGAGGAAATCCTTGCCGAAGAGGATCTCGCACATGTCGAGTACGTCCTCGGCGTTCTTGGGC